>WHSY01000279.1 GCA_009379815.1 Pseudonocardiaceae bacterium | reverse complement strand
GACGACGACGGTGCGGCTCCGGCCGTCCCAAGCGAGCTCGCCGATGGCTGGGTGGTCGCGGTCTGGGGCCCACCGGCGCGCCCGGACGCACTGCGGTGGCCGTCGGGGTGGCCACCGAGCTCGCCGCGTTCGGCGTCGGCACGCTGCTCGTCGACGCGGATACCTACGGCGGCGCGATCGCGCAGCTGCTCGGGCTCCTCGACGAGTCCCCCGGACTGGCCGCCGCCGCGCGGCAGCGGCCCGACGATGATCAAAGCGCTGGATCAGGTCGCGGAGGTGATGGGCCTGGGCATGGCCGACCTCGGCGCCGAGAGCCTGGTACCGACGCGCCGGTTGAACGAGCTGGCCAAATACGGGATGAGCGCGGACGCCTCGCAGATCCGCCGCCATCCCGACGGCCGCCGGATGGCGACGCTGCTGGCCACGGTCCGGCTGCTGGAGGCCAAGTCTGTCGACGACACCCTGGAGCTGCTTGACCTGATGATGGTCACCGAACTGCTGAACAAGGCGCAGGTCGCGGCGAACAAGGACAAGGTCCGCAAGCACCCGAAGCTCGCCAAGGCCTCGGCCCGGCTGGCGGTTGCGGTGGAGGCACTGTTCGAGTCCGACGGGTGGGGCGAGACGGAGGACGAGGTCCGGGTCGCGGCGGTGTGGGAGGCGATCGAGGCGGTCGGCCAGGATCGAATTCGGCAACCTAGCCCACCGGATGCTCCCCTATGGTGAATCCCGCCGACCTCGCTCTGCAGCTACGCGACCAGGGGCAGCCGGTAACTGCCGCCGCGCTCGGCGGCCCGGCCGCCGTCCTGCCGATGTTGACTGCGGCCGCAGGAACCGAAGCTGCCACATTGCTCGCCGAGGTGGTTCTTGCT
>WHSY01000278.1 GCA_009379815.1 Pseudonocardiaceae bacterium | reverse complement strand
CGGGGCCACGGCGCTGACCCGGCCCCGTCTCGCCACCCGGCTGACCGACGTTCCGGTGTTGGCCGCGATCGGGGTGCTCATCGTCGGCGCCGACACGATGTACGCCACCGCAACGACCCTGGCCTCCCTCGCCGTCGTCGCAGTGCTTAGCGCTCTGCACCCGGTCGTCACCATGGGGCTTGCCCGGATCTACCTACGCGAGCAGATCACGCGACCCCAATTGGTTGGCATCGCCACCTGCCTGTCCGGCGTGCTCGCGATCGCCGCGTCGTGACACGACCGGTCCCGCCCGAGGACGAAGCAAACCGGGATGCGGCAGGAGGCTCTGCGAGGCACTCGGCTGACGGTTCGGTCGGCGAGGCGCAACTAGCCCATACCGAATCCTGTCAACGATCATGAAATTCCCCCAGTGTGAGGGGTTGGCGATCACGTAATTCCCCCAGCAGCGGTCACGGAATTCCCCCGGGGGGAGGACGTGCGTGTCGCTGCCGGGTCTGGTCCTCGACAGACCGAAGGCTGCGCCTCGTTGCCGAGCAGCGAGGTGGGGCCACTGTGGCGAGGAGGACCTTCGAAGTGATCGACATTGTGGAGATCTTGGTTCACTGGTATGCGGGCCGGTCGCAGCACGAGCTGGCGGCCAGCCTGGGGGTGGACCGCAAGACGCTGCGCAAGTATGTGGCCCCCGCGGTGGCGGCGGGTCTGGAGCCGGGCGGGGTGAACCGCCCCGGATCCGGATGCACAGTGATGTGACGGTGCGGGTGGCGCTGCACGTGCGGATCGACCCGCACCCTGGCCGAGGATCTGACCAGCGAGACCGGCGAGTCCGGAGACTCGATCTCGTGAGGAGATGGAGTCATGACACGTCGGTC
>WHSY01000277.1 GCA_009379815.1 Pseudonocardiaceae bacterium | reverse complement strand
CTCGACCCGCTCGCGCTCGGTTTCGTTGGTCAGCTGGCGTGCGTAGTCGGCGAGGCGTTGTCGTTCCCGCTCGTAGACAGCCTCCGCGCGTTTCTGCTCGGCATCCTCGCGTTGCGCGAGTCTGGCCTGGTAGGCACGGTGGTGCTCGGCCAGGTCACCGCTTTCCTCGGCTGGCCGCTCGCGTCCCAGGCCCCCGTTGCCCGTGGGCTCGTCGTCGGTGTCGTCCATCATGTGCTCCTTCCGGAGCACGACACGATGCCCGCTCGAGTCGCGCAGTACGGCGCGTTACCGGGCGACTTCACCTGGCCGCTCCTGTCGGAATGCGCCCTTTGTTGCAGTTTGCGACCGGACCGGCCATGTGAACAGGCAATACGCAGGTAGTCGGACCGGAGCGGCCATGTGAACAGCAGCGGCGGGTACAGCAGCGGCGGGTCGAGCGGCGGCGCGGCCGGCCTCACCCAGCTGGCGATCGGCAGCCATTGGATGCCGCTCGCCGGGAAGGCGCCGAGGACATCGTGGCGTGGCTGCGGCACCTGGGTGCCCAGTCGGCCTCCGAGCGCAGCTGAGCGCCGGCGCTGCCGCGAGGTCAGGTTTCGGCGAGCGTGGCGTCGAGGCCGCGGATCATCAGAGTGATGCCGAGGTCGAACTGCTCGCTCATATCGCACTCGACGCAGAGCCACTGCGCGATGGGCGCCAGGTCGTCGGGCGCGTTGGGCGGCAGGATCGCGGCCAGGTCCGCGGCGTCGGGGCTCGCCGGTGTCCAGGACAGTTCGGCCAGGCTCTGCCCGAGGGCGTAGGAGACCACGGTGCGCACGAACGGCACGGCGCGCTCGTCGGGCAGTCCGGCTTCAGTGAGCGCGTGCCGGTAGGC
>WHSY01000276.1 GCA_009379815.1 Pseudonocardiaceae bacterium | reverse complement strand
CACCGCGCAGCGCCCCCTCGGCGACCGCGAGGTAGTAGCGCACAAGATCCAGCTTCGTGCCTCGTTCGGCCGGAAAGACCGGCTTGTTCGGGTTGGTGATGGTCACCTCCCGGCCGGCCACCTCGAGGATCTGCGACTTCGGCATGCGACCACGATAGGCCGGAACAGGGCTCCGGGACGCCGGTAAACCCGAGGCCCGCGCGGTGCGTCCGCGCGCGGATAGAGCGGTATGGAAATCTCTCGTTCGCCGGGAACCACGCCTTTCTCACCTGGCGGCGGCGAAGAATCGGCGGGCCCACAGGCTCACGTAGACCAGCCCGACGAGCACCGGCACCTCGATCAGCGGCCCGACCACGCCGGCGAGCGCCTGGCCACTGGTCACCCCGAACACACCGATCGCCACGGCGATGGCGAGCTCGAAGTTGTTGCCCGCCGCGGTGAAGGCCAAGGTGGTGCTGCGCTGGTAGCCGAGCCCGACGCCCTTGCCGAGCAGGAACGAGCCCGCCCACATGAGCGCGAAGTACGCCAACAGCGGCACGGCGATCCTGGCGACGTCGAAGGGGCTGGACGTGATCGCGTCGCCCTGGAGGGCGAACAGCACGACCACGGTGAACAGCAGCCCGTAGAGCGCGACCGGACCGATGCGCGGCAGGAACGCGGTCTCGTACCAGCCGCGGCCCCTGCTCCGCTCGCCCAGCTGTCTGGTGACGTACCCGGCCACCAGGGGGATGCCGAGGAACACGAGGACGTTCACCACGATGTCCCAGGGCGAGACGTCGATGCCGGCCTGGTCCAGCCCCAGCCACCCGGGCAGCAGGTGCAGGTAGAACCAGCCCAGCAGGCCGAAGGCGAGCACCTGGAACACCGAGTTGA
>WHSY01000275.1 GCA_009379815.1 Pseudonocardiaceae bacterium | reverse complement strand
CCTCCCATCTGAGGCCGCGCACGCGCCCGCGCCCGCGCAACAGTGGGAGCTCCGTCGGTGCCGGCTTCGCCTACCGTGAGCCGAGATCGCCCGGCTCGGAGGGTTGGCGCGCGACGGGGAGCGAGGAGGACGGCATGCGGCATGGCATCCCGGCCCGGCTGCGACGCTCCGTGCCATGGACCGAGGTCGCGCCCACCTGGAGAGACGCCAAGCCCGGGCTGATCGACACCGCCCTCGAGCGCGCACAGGCGCGGCCGTCGGGCAACTGGTACGTGCTCGCGGCGTCGAGCGAGATCCGCGGCGACCGCCCGTTCGGCCGCACGGTCGCCGGGGTCGAGATCGTCGCGTGGCGGACTGCCGACGGCAGGCTGCACGCCGGGCCCGGCGAGTGTCCTCACCTGGGCGCGCCGCTGTGCCGGGCGGCGGTGCGCGGCGGGGCACTGGTGTGTCGCTGGCACGGTCTCGCCCTCGGCGCGCACGGCACGGCGGGATGGGAGCCGTTCGCCGCGCACGACGACGGGGTGCTGGCCTGGGTGCGCCTGGACGCCGTCGGAGGCGAGACCCCGCTGCCCGCTCCGGTGCTTGCCGCCCGGCCGGCGGCATCGTCGAGCCTCGACGCCGTGATGACGCTGACGGGCCGCTGCGAGCCCGAGGACGTGGTCGCCAATCGGCTCGATCCCTGGCACGGCGCCTGGTTTCACCCGTACTCCTTCGTCGACCTGCGGGTGATCGAGGCACCATCGGAAGGCACCGAGGACCCGGCACTCGACCGGTTCCTGGTCCAGGTGTCCTTCCGGATCTCGCGGCGCGTCGTGGTCCCGGTGACCAGCCCGCACCGGGTGCAGTAGTTCCCGGGGAGACTTGAAGGTGTTCCG
>WHSY01000274.1:223-876 GCA_009379815.1 Pseudonocardiaceae bacterium | reverse complement strand
CCAGCGAGGCGTAAATAGCCCCAGTGGCGATACCACCGATCACCTGCTGGATCAACAGCGCCATGGTTAGTACCCCAGGTAGGCCCGGTGGATGGACTCGTCGGAGCGGACCGTGCCGGATTCTCCGTCGAACACGATCCGTCCGGTCTCCAGCACGTAAGCGTGATCGGCGGTGTCGAGGGCGAGGTTGGCGTTTTGCTCGACCACGAGCATGGTGGTCCCCTGCTCGCGCCTCAGCTTGCTCAGCGTCGCGAACAGCTCCGCGACGAGGAGCGGAGCCAGACCCAAGGAGGGCTCGTCCAACAGCATGATCCGTGGCCGCGACATCAGCGCCCGGCCGATGGCAAGCATCTGCTGCTCGCCGCCGGACAGGCTGCCCCCCGGCTGCTTGCGCCGATCTTCCAGCTGGGGAAAAAGGCGATACACCTGAGACCTGTCCTGACGCAGCCCGCCCCCGCGGCGGCTATACGCCCCGAGAAGAAGGTTTTCTTCCACCGTCTGGTTGGTGAACGTGCCGCGGCCCTGAGGCACGTGACTGACCCCCCGGCGCACGATGCTCGACGTGGAGACCCGTGTGATATCACGGCCCTCCAGAACGACACGCCCCCGCGTGATGTGAGCCATCCCGGACAATGCGCGCAACGTTGTGGTCT
>WHSY01000274.1:0-213 GCA_009379815.1 Pseudonocardiaceae bacterium | reverse complement strand
CCGTGGACGGGCCGCCAGGGCGCGTGCGATCTCGACGCGCTTGAGTGTCCCAAAGGGCAGCCCCTCTACCCTGCGGTGGGCATACTCATCAAGTCCCAGGTCATACAAGAGGCCCAAGCACGCATCCCGCAACCCGCGCTCCTCACGGCGCGTCCCGGGCAGGGCGAGAGCGTTGGTCAGAAAATTCGCCCGGGTGCGATGATGCGCACCCAC
>WHSY01000273.1 GCA_009379815.1 Pseudonocardiaceae bacterium | reverse complement strand
ACCACCGGGAACTTCTGCAGGGTGGTTATCACGATACGGGCCTGTGCACCGGCAAGGGCGTCGGCCAACTGCGCGGAGCTCTCCTCGATCTTCTCCACCACGCCGTGGGCGTGCTCGAACTGGTAGATCGTGTCCTGCAGTTGCTTGTCCAGCACCCGGCGGTCGGTGATCACCACGACCTTGTCGAACACCTTGGTGTCCGAGGCGTCATGCAGGTTCGACAGGCGGTGCGCCAGCCAGGCGATCGTGTTCGACTTGCCCGACGATGTGCACGAAGCGCTGCAGCACGTCCAACCAGGCGTCGCGCTGCCAGACCCGCTCCCACAGGTAGGCGGTGCGGTGCCCGTCGGGGTTCGGTGGGTTCCCCGCTCCCCCGTCATGGCCACGGTTGAACGGCAGGAACCGGGTGGAGCGGCCCGCCAGCCGGGTGGTCATGGCCACCAACTCGGTGTCGACCGCGAAGTGCACGACCGCTCGGCGTGACAGCGTCACATTCCTCGGGTCCCGGTCGGTCCGGTACTGCGCCTTCGCCTCCTCGATGGTCTGCCCGGTGATCGGATTCTTCAGTTCCGCCATCGTCACCGGGAGGCCGTTGACGAACAGGCATAGGTCGACCGTCTTCGTCGAGGCGGCCTCGTACGGCAACTGCCGGGTGACGGTCAACCGGTTGGCCGCGTAGCGGGCCGTGATTGACGCGGTCAGCCCGTGCGCGGGACGGAAGAACGCCAGGCGGATGGTCACGCCGAGGTCGACGACGCCTTGCCGCAGCACGTCCACCGTGCCCCGGCTGTCAAGCTCGCGGACCAGCCTCTCAGTGAAGCGCGCCCGTGCCACCGCCTGGTTGCCACCGTGCAGCTTGGTAAGCCGGGCCCACTCCTG
>WHSY01000272.1 GCA_009379815.1 Pseudonocardiaceae bacterium | reverse complement strand
CGGATACTCTCCGCAAGACCACACGACTAGGTGATCATGCTCGGCCCGGGTTGCGCCGCTACAAGGCCTTCAAACGCCAGGCCGCCGCCACTGACCCCGCCGACTGTGCCCAGTCCGGACATCTGCACTATCCTCACGCAGGCCCCCTCCGTTGACGGGCGTCCGGAGGGGACGGCAACGATAACCAGTCTCATCGGGGCGGCGCGACGAATTTGCGGCTTAGCCCTACCGTCGAACCATGCGCAACCTCGACGCTTGAGGAGGACGGAGCCATGGCCAAGGTCATTTGTGTGCTCTACGACGATCCGGTCAGCGGGCATCCACGTTCGTATGCGCGCGAGGACGTCCCGCAGCTGGAGCGCTACCCGGATGGGCAGACCTTGCCGACGCCGCAAGCCGTGGATTTCCATCCGGGAGAGCTTCTGGGCAGCGTGTCCGGTGAGCTCGGCCTGCGGAGGTTTCTGGAGGAGCGTGGGCACACGCTGGTGGTGACCTCCTCTAAGGAGGGCCCCGATTCGGTGTTGGAGCGTGAGCTTGCTGATGCCGAAGTGGTGATCTCGCAGCCGTTTTGGCCCGCCTATCTGACGGCCGAGCGCATCGCCAAGGCGGGCAGGCTCAAGCTCTCGATCACCGCCGGGGTGGGCTCCGACCACGTCGATCTGCAGGCCGCCATCGAGAGCGGGATCACCGTCGCCGAGGTGACCTACTCCAACAGCATCAGCGTGGCCGAACACGCGGTGATGCAGATCCTGGCGCTGGTGCGCAACTACATCCCCTCGTACCAGTGGGTCGTGGACGGGGGCTGGAACATCGCCGACAGTGTCCAGCGGGCCTACGACGTCGAGGGCATGAACGTGGGCACCTTCGGCGCGGGACGGAT
>WHSY01000271.1 GCA_009379815.1 Pseudonocardiaceae bacterium | reverse complement strand
TAGGCAAGGGCCTGCAAAGCCCTGTACGCGGGTTCGATTCCCGCCTCCGCCTCGGCGCCACCACCAAGCGAGGCATCAGGTCAGGTCGCATGCGCACCCCTCGGCCACCAGCCAGGCCCGTGCACACTCGATCACTTCCGGCCCTATACTCGTCGGCGGCACCAACTCGGGCGGTTAGCTCAGTGGGAGAGCGCTACCTTGACACGGTAGAGGTCACTGGTTCGATCCCAGTATCGCCCACCATCACCCGCTCTGGGCATCCCGCAGCTCAGAGCGGGTTTTCTTTTGCTCGTGGTGCGTCGATTTCCGGCCGCCCCGGACGGGAACGAGTGTTGGCGTGCCTACTCCGTGCCTACTCTCCAGAACCCCCCGCGCGCGATCCAGCCGCGACGGCGACGCATGCAGGTACCGCTCAAGCGACGAGATCCGACTGTGCCCACTGATCACTTTCAGCTCCGACAACGGCATGCCACCGTTGGCGAGCTCGGAGCACCACGTGTGCCGAAGATCGTGGATGGTCGGTTGCGGGTCGCTGAGGCCAGCCCGCTGGACCGCCGGGGCCCACACCCGCGCGCGCCACTTCGTGTACTGCCACGGTCCACCGCCCGGAGCAGTGAACACGAAGTCGTCAGGGTTCTTTCCATGGAGGTAGCGTCCGATCTTCCGCGCCAGCCGCTCGGTCAGCGGGACGACTCGCCAACCGGCCGACGACTTCGGCACCTCCTTGAGCGACCCGTCCCGCTCCAGCACCTCGCGTATCGTCACGGTCCGCTTCCGTCTGTCGACCCGGTAGACCCGCAGCCCCGCCAGCTCCTCCCACCGCATACCAGTGCCCAGGAACGTGTCGACGATCAGCCGGTCCTGGCCGCTCAGCTTCAGGAGCAGTAT
>WHSY01000270.1 GCA_009379815.1 Pseudonocardiaceae bacterium | reverse complement strand
TGATGGTCGTCGCCGGCATGCTGCTGCTCGGCCTGCCGGCTCCGCTGTACCTGCTGTCCAGCGCGGTCGGCCCGCTGCTCGCCGTGTCGCTGGTGCGCGGCCTGGGCTTCGGCATGCTCACCGTGGCCGGCAGCGCGCTGGTCGCCGAGCTGGTGGTGCCCGGGCAGCGCGGTCGGGCGTCCGGCCGGTATGGGGTGTCGGTCGGGATCCCCCAGCTGGTGCTGCTGCCGGCGGGGGTCGGTGTGGTCGACGTGGTCGGCTTCGGTGCGGTGTTCTGGCTGGCCGCGGCGCTGCCCGCGGTCGGCGCGCTGGTCGCTGCCGAGCAGGACCCCGCGGGCCGCGCTGCCCGTCGCGGTGCCCTCAACCCCGCCCCCGGCGGACCGGCGATGGCCGCCGGCCGGACCGAGCGTCGGGCCGTTCTTTGCGATGCTGACCTGCTCGGTCGCCCAGGGCGGGCTGATCACCTTCCTGCCGGTGACGATGGGTGAGGGCAGCCGGGCGCTGCCGATCGCGCTGCTGGCGACCACCGCCGGGTCGCTGCTCGGCCGGCTCGCCGCCGGAGAGCTGGCGGACCGGTTCGCGCTGGCCGGCCGGCTGCTGCGGGTGGGCGTGTGCCTGAGCATGGCGGGGATGGCGGCCGAACTGATCGCCGGCGCAGGGTCCGGGCACCCGGCCGCGATCGTGGCGGGGGCGGCCGCGGTCGGGGTCGGGTTCGGGCTGGTGCAGAACGACGCGCTGCTCGTGCTGTTCGCGGTCGCCGGACCAGGCCGCTACGGCGGAGCCAGCGCGGCATGGAACATCGCCTACGACGCGGGTACCGGGCTGGGCGCCACCGTGCTCGGCGCCGTGGCGCAGCCGTTGGGCTTCGGGCCGGCGTTCCTGGTCTCCCTC
>WHSY01000026.1 GCA_009379815.1 Pseudonocardiaceae bacterium | reverse complement strand
TGATCTCCACTGCCGGGGATCTCGCCGTCTTCGGCCGGGCGCTGTTCACGGGCGAGCTGTTCACCGAAGCCGCGACGCTCGCCACGATGCTCGAGCCCACCAGCGAGAACCCGGAAAGCGCCCTGGGCGTCGAGATCCGCGGTGACACCTACGGCAAGGCCGGCGACATCTTCGGGTACAGCGCCCAGCTCAGCTACGACCCGACCACCGACATCGTGGTCATCGTCGCGGCCACCAACGACTCCGCGGACGTGGTGTCGGTCGACTCCGAGATCAGGGTCCATCCTCGACCGTCACGTTCGGTCGAGAAGCAGCCCGCCGACTGGCTGACGGTGGAACACCTGACCGGTCGGCCGACAACCATGACGTGACGAGTGCGGTCAGCGAGTAGGCATCGGTCAGGCTGCGATCGGGGACGAAGGCATGTCGCGGGATCTCGGTGCCGGGCGCAGTGACGGTCCGGTCATGCCGCCGCTCGCGCCTGGGACCGATCGCCCACGAACCCGATCGACAGCAGCAGTAGCGCGCTGGCGAAGTGCAGCACGTTGTCCGCGGTGTTGGGCGCCGATCAGCACGTAGACAGCGCCGAAGATCGTGCCGGTGAGCTTATTGATCATGACGAGTCCCTCTCTCGCAGAATGGGTGCGCCGGTGACCCTCGGGCCCGGTCGCACCGGTATTCGGACCACACCCGCCGTTGGTTCGGGTGTTCAGCCGCGGAGAGTGATCAACGACCGGGTGGCATCGGTTCGGGATCGTCCGGCAGCGCCACCGTCTCGGCCGGGGCCGGGCGGTGGCCGAGAAACGCCGGGCGGTTGGCGTGCCCGAACAGCAACGGCAGCAGCTCGGTGGCCCGCAGCCCGCCGTAGCAGCCGTGCGCTGCGAAGGACTCCCCGAAGCGGCGCACCGCGTCCGGCCGCACCGCCGGCCCTGCCACCACGAGCGGCGTGGGGTCGCCGGTGTGCAGCACGCCGCCGACCGACGGGGTGGCGTGGTCACCGGTGACGGCGACGACGGCGCGCCGGGCCAGCTCGGGCAGCCCCGCGAGACCCGCATCGGCGGCTGCCAGGACGTCGCGCTTGGCGTGCGGGTCCTTCGTGTGGCCGGCCTCGTCGGTGGCCTTGGTGTGCACGTGCACGAACCGGGCGCCCTCGGAGATGAGCCCGTCGGCCACCTCCAGCCGGGTGCGCAGGTCCGCGGCGACGTCGGCGTCGGGGGCGACGTGGTGCTGCCGCAGCCCGAGCAGTGTCGACAGCCCGCGGTAGAGACGTGTGCTGGTCACCGCCGCCCCGGGCACCCCGACCCGCTCGGCGAAGGTCGGCAGCGGTCGGCGCATCCCGGCCCACTTGGTGGTGAGTACGTCCAGCGGCCGGCCGCGGGTGGCGTTGACGGGGCTGGCGACCAGCGAGGTGCGGGCGTCGAGCAGGAACGCGGTCAGCGCGTCGGCGGTCAGCCGGCCGGGCGGGCTGGTCGGGCGCACCCGCAGCCAGGGGTGCAGGTGCTCGAAGAACGGGTCGGAGTCGGTGATCTCCGCGCTGTCGCAGCGGGGCAGCAGCAGCAGCACCTCGCCGCGGTCCGCGGGGGGCAGCGTGACGATGTGCACCCCGTGCCGGCCTGCCGTGCCGGCCAGCTCGTCGACGAGCGCGGCCACGTCGTCGCGGTCGCCGGGGCCCGCGCGCCCGGTGATCCACAGCCGGTCCCCCGCCGCGCGGGAGGTGCGCAGCGCGCCGTGCACCGCGACCGCGCCGTGGTCGACGTCGATGCCCGCGCCCAGCGCCTCGAGCACGGCCCGGCCGCAGAAGGGCTCGCCGGCGTACCCGAGCATCGCCCAGTGCGAGCGCTCCGAGGACGTCGCGACACCCCACCCGAACGGCAGGTGCCAACCGGATGCGCCGGCGGCGGCGAGCGCATCGAGCACCGGCGTGTGCGCCGCCTCGGACGGGGTGGCCCCGCCCAGCTCGGGCACCGGGCGGTCTCCCAGCCCGTCGAGGATGACGAGCACGACGGGCAGCCGGTCGTCGACCATGTTCATCCGGTGCCCCGTTGCGCCATCGGCGTCTCGGCGAGCAGCTCGCGCAGCACCCCCACCGTGCCGGCGGGCACGCCATCCTCCCATCCCCCGCCTGCGCGCAGCGCCGCGCGCACCGCGGTGGCGGACCGGAAGGCCGGGCCGGGCAGCCGCAGCACCCGGTACCCGGCGTCGGCCAGCCGCGCCGCCTTCTGCTCCTCCCACGGGCCCGCCGTGCGCACGTAGTGCACGGCGTGGGCCGGCACGTAGTGCACCCAGTGCTGCGGGCGGGTCAAGTCGAACGGCACCACCGTGGACCGTGAGCCCAGCCCTGCCGCCGCGACCGCGGCGAGCAACAGCCGCGCCCGCTCGTAGTAGGTGAACGGGTTGGCGTCATCGGTGTGCCGGTGTCGTGCCGCGTCCTCGGCCTGCCGCGCCCCGGGGTCCGGGTTGGTCACGGCGATCACCAGGCGGTCGTGGGCTGCCAGCGCGGTGCAGAACAGCGCCAGGTGGTCGCGGTGCACCGGTTGGAAACGACCGGTGACACAGGCAAGGCTGGTCACGGTCGGGTGTCGGGGCCGGCCAGCAGCGCCTGCGCGATGGCGTTGCGCTGGATCTCCACCGTCCCGGCCGGGATCTTCAGGTCACGGGCGACGCGGAACAGCTTCTCCTCCACCGAACCGAGGCCCAGCCCCGAAGCGCCGTGGAGCGCCACCGCACGGTCGGCGACCCGGAAGAACGCCTCGTCGTTGACCACCTTGATCAGGCTGACCAGCCGCCGCGCCTGCGGTGGCAGCGGGATCGTGAACGGCCCCAGCGCGTCGAGCTCGGACTGCGCCTGCAGCGACATCGCGCGCGCGGAGTACACGTCGGCGTCCATGTCGGCCAGCTGGTGGCCCACCACCTGCAGCTCGCCGATCGGCCGCCCGCCCGACCGTCGGCTGCGCGCCCGGCGCACCGCGCGCTCGAGCAGCAGGGCGCCCCAGCCCGCGCACATCCCGCCGCGGCACATCCGCCGCCAGTTGATGTAGGTCATGGCCAGCGCGAAACCCTGCCCGACCTCGCCGACCCGGTTCTCGTCGGGGACCCGCACCCCGTCGAAGTTCAGCTCGCCGGTCAGGCCGTCGTCGAGCATCGTGGGGTAGTCGGGCCCCCGGGAGAACCCGGGCCGGTCGGACTCGACGAGGAACATCGACAGCGACCTGCTGCCCGCTCCCGGCTCGGTCACGGCGACCACCGCGACGGTGTCGCAGAAGTGCGCGTTGGTGATCCACGCCTTGCGCCCGTCGATCACCCAGTGCTGGCCGTCCCGGGTGGCACGGGTGGTCATCCCCAGCACGTCGGAGCCGGCGTGCGGCTCGGTGTTGGCGAACGCGGCGGTGGTCTCGGCAGCCATCAGCGGCTCGAGCAGCCGGCGGCGGGCGGGCTCGCCGACGTGCGCGAGGTGTGGCCCGGGCCCCTCGGTCCACGCCAGCGCAGCCAGCCCGAGACCCAGCCCGCCGACGTGGTAGACGTGCTCCTCGACGTGCATCATCTCCACCCGCGAGAACCCCGACCCGCCGAGCTCGGTGGGCATGTGCGGGGTGTAGAGCCCGGCCGCTGCGGCTCGTCGCTGCACCTCACGGCGGGCCTGCCACACTGTGCCGTGCATCCGGCCCGCGTCGTCGAGCGCCGGCTGCCATGGGGTCCCGGCTCCCTGGTCGGCGAGGTGCTCCTCGGCCGGTGCCACAGTGTCGCGCAGGAACCTGTCGAACCGCTCGACGTAGTCACGCACCCGGGTGCTGGGCGCGATGCCGGCGCGGTCGATCGTCATGACGGCCTCCCCGTCAGGTGGCGGGCAGGTTCGCGAGCTCCGCCAGCGTGGCGCGGTGCCCGTCGGGGGTGCCCAACGCGAGCTGCGAGGTCTTGGCGCGGCAGAGGTAGAGGTGCGCGGGGTGCTCCCAGGTCATGCCGATCCCGCCGTGCAGCTGCACGCACTCCTCGGCGGCGAGCACAGCGGTATCCGAGCAGTAGGCCGCCGCCACCGCGACGACGAGTTCGGTGTCGGCTGCGCCGGTGGCCAGCGCGTTCGCCGCTGCGCGGGCGACCGAACGGGCCGTGGACACCGCTGCCCACACATCGGCCAGGCGGTGCTTGAGGGCCTGGAACGACCCGATCGGCCTGCCGAACTGGTAGCGGGTCTTGGCGAACTCGACCGTCGTGTCCAGGCACCACTCGGCCAGCCCGAGTTGCTCGGCGGCGAGCAACCCTGCGCCGGTAGTCAGCGCCGCGTGCAGCGCCACCTCGGCGTCCGCGGCCCCGGCCACCCGGCGGCCGGCCGCGCCGTCGAGCTCGAGATCGGTGACCCTGCGGGTGAGGTCGAGGCTGACGACCGGGTGCCTGGTCGCCCCCGAGCCGGGCAGGTCGACCGCGTAGAGGGCCGGGCCATCCTCGTCGGTCGCGCCGACGAGCACGACGTCGGCGACGTCGAGGTCGACGACGCTGCCGACCCGCCCGGTCAGGCAGCCCCCGGTGGCACGCACGGCATCGGGAAAGCCCGCGCCCGGCGCGGTGGACAGCGGCACGGCCAGCGTGCCGGTTCGCGACCCATCG
This sequence comes from Pseudonocardiaceae bacterium, assembly GCA_009379815.1. GTDB lineage: Bacteria > Actinomycetota > Actinomycetes > Mycobacteriales > Pseudonocardiaceae > WHSY01. Next base: position 48,165 of record WHSY01000026.1, on the reverse strand, counting down.
CCGAGCGCGGCCAGCAGCTCGCGGACGACGGCTCGACCCTGCGGGCAGGTCTGGCTGTCCTTGCAGGCGAGCAGCGCCGAGGTGGCGAGCACCGCGCTGCCCAGGAACGGCAGTGGCGCGACCGACCGGCCCAGCTCCTCGGCGACCACCGCGGCTTCCCGGGCGCTGGCACCCGCCCCACCGTCGGCCTCGGGAACCAGCAGCCCGGCAAACCCGAGCTCGGCCGACAACGTCCGCCAGGTCGCGAGGTCATAGGGCTCGTCGCTCTCGCAGCGCGCCAGTACCGCGTCGGTGGCGCACCGGTCGGCGAGCAGCTTGCGGGCGCTGGCACGGACGTCGTCCTCGACCTCGCCGTAGAGCAGGTCACGGGTCGTCGGCTCGCTCACCGGGGCAGCTCCTTCCATGCGACGTCGACGTCGGTGCGGGGCTCGGCGGGCAAGCCCAGCACCCGTTCGGCGATGATGTTGCGTAGGATCTCGGACGTGCCGCCCTCGATGGAGTTGCCCTTGGCACGCAGGTAGCGGTAGCCGGGGCCGCGGGCGAAGAAGTCGGTCTCGGCGGGGCGGCGCATCGACCAGTCGTCGTAGCGCAGGCCCTCCTCGCCCAGCAGCTCGACCTCCAGCCCGGAGACGGCCTGGTTGAGCCGGGCGAACGCGAGCTTGCTGGCCGATCCCTCCGGCCCGGGCGAGCCCGCGGCGAGCAGCTGACGGTTGCGCTCGCCGGTCAGCCGGACCGCCTCGGTCTCCACCCACAGCCGCAGCAGCCGGTCGTGCAGGCCCGGCGTGCGCAGCTCCGGGCGCTGCCGCCAGGTCTGCGCCACCTCACCGATCATCCCCGACTCGCGGGGTGTCGCGCTCCCGCCGATCGCGACCCGCTCGTTCATCAGGGTGGTCTGGGCGACCCCCCAGCCCTCGCCGACGTCGCCGAGCCGGTGCGCATCGGGGATCCGGGCACCGGCGAGGAAGACCTCGTTGAACTCGGCCTCGCCCGTGATCTGGCGCAGCGGGCGCACCTCGACGCCGGGCTGGTCCATGTCGAGGACGAAGTAGGTCAGTCCCTGGTGCTTGGGCACGTCGGGGTCGGTGCGCGCGACGAGCAACGCCCAGCGCGCCAGGTGCGCGAGCGAGGTCCACACCTTCTGGCCGTCGACCACCCAGCCGTCGCCGTCGGGTACCGCCCGGGTCGCCAGCGTGGCGAGGTCGGAGCCGGCACCGGGCTCGCTGAACAGCTGGCACCAGATCTCCTCGCCGGTCCAGAGCGGACGAAGGAACCGCTGCTGCTGCTCCGGGGTGCCGACCCGCAGGATCGTGGGCCCGGCCATCCCGAGCCCGATGACGTTGGACCGGGGTGCGTTGTCGGGTGCGCCGGCCGCGTCGAACTCGGTGTCGACCACCTGCTGCAGGGCGCGCGGCGCGTCGCAGCCGCCGAGCCCCGGCGGGAAGTGCACCCAGGCCAACCCGGCGTCGAACCGGGCACGCAAGAGGTCGATGCGGTCAGTGGTCGCGGGGTCGTGCTCGGCGAGCAGGTCGCGTACCCGCCGCCGCAGCTCGTCAGCGTCGATCATGTGCTCCTCCCTCGGGGCCGCCGACCACACAACCACGCCGCAGCGGACCCGCGCGACCCGCTCCCCGCTCGCCGTGAGTGATTTCCGGCGCTATTGCACCCGCAACGACTCACGACCCGACGGCGCGCAGCCGGGTCAGCGCCCGGTGCTGGATCACCCGGACCGCTGCCGGGGTGGCACCGACCGCAGCGGCCGTCTCCTCCGCCGACAGCCCCGCGACGACGCGGAGCAGTAGGATCTCGCGCTGCTCGTCGGGCAGCCCGTCGAGGGTGGGTTGCCCGAGGATGTCGCCGTTGGTGTCCGACGCGGGATGCGGATGCGCCGCCGCGTCCTGGACGTCTTTCACCGCGCGCGCCGCGATGCCGTGCAGCAGAGCCAGGAACGGCCGTCCGTTGTTGCGGTGGGTCGGCAACGCCCGCACCATCTCGAGACAGATCTGACGGGCGACGTCGTGGACCATCGGGTCGTCGCGCCCCAGGTGGCCGCGACAGTACCGGATGATCAGCGGCTCGATGGCGCGAAGGAGGTCGTGCAGCCCGGTTCGATCGCCCCATGACGCGACGGCCACCAGGGTGTCGAGGTCGGCGGGCAGCCGGGAGGTCACGGCGGTGTCCGACCGCCGGACCGGATGCTCTGCCGCAGGGCCATCCGCTCTCCCGTCCGATACCACGAGTGACGGCGTCACCCGGTCGATACCGTGCCGGGCGCCGGTTTCCGGTCGCTTTCCCGCTGCTTGCCGCGCTGGCCGATATCACCGGCAACTGGGCGGAAAGCGGTCGAAAACCGGTCACGGGCATGCTCGGGCGCACTGAGACCGGGGAGCGTGGATGCGATGGTGACGAACCGGGCCGCCGAGGACACCCTCGACGTCGAGGACGCGGAGCGTATCCGGCTGCTCGAGCAGTGCGAGCTACATCGCATGGACGCCGAGCTGCTGTTCGACCGCATCGGTCTCGAGCACGGCTGGGCCGCGCTCGACCTCGGCTGCGGCCCGCTCGGCGTGCTCGACATCCTGGCCGAGCGCGTCGGCTCGAGCGGTGCGGTCGTGGGTCTCGACCGGGACTCCCGGATGCTGGAGGCGGCCGCGGCATCGTTGCCCGCGCGAGGCCTGCCCGGAGTCGCGCTGCTCCGGGGCGAGGCCACCGCGACCGGGCTGCCCGGTCACTCGTTCGACCTGGTGCACGAGCGGCTGCTGCTGTCCGATATCCGCCGCGCCGCGGACGCCGTGGCCGAGATGATCCGGCTCGCCCGGCCCGGGGGCTACGTCGCGTTGCAGGACAAGGACGTCATCTCCTGGACCTGCGAGCCGTCGCATCCGGCGTGGGATCGGCTCAAGGCTGCGGTCGTCGCGGTCGCCGACGGTGACCCCTACATCGGCAGGCGACTGCCCGGTCTGCTCCGCGACGCCGGGCTGGTCGACGTCGAGGTGGACGTGCACGCGCATCTGTGGCGGCCCACCGAGTCATACCGCACGGTACTGCTGCGCCTCGCCGCCATGAACCGGGATCGCATCCTCGCGGCCGGTGCGCTGACCGGATCGGAGCTGGACGAGTGCCTGCGCGATCTCGAGGCACACCTCGCAAGTCCGGACACCATCGTGCTGTGCTGGACGCTGTTCCAGGCATGGGGCCGCAGGCCCCTGTCCGCCTGAGCTCGTCCCCATACTCTCGTCCCCCAGAACGGAGGTGCGGGGCGGAGTAGTGACTCCGCCCCGCACCCGGCAGCGCTCGCCGCACCGTCCCCCGGCCTCCCCCGGGACCCGACCGCGGTGAGCACCTGCACCCCCTACTCCCCACATCGCATCGTGCCGCGGCCCGCTTTCCGCTCGCTTTACGAGCGCTTGCCGGCCTCGGATCCCCCGCGAAGGGCACCTTGACTGCGTCCGACACCGGGTAGGTGCCCTTCCCGGCATGATCGCGGTGCGCCATGTCCGGTGGCTACCCGATGTCGGCCTCGGTCGTCGCGAGCGCCTCCGACACATCGGCGTCACCTGCCGCCACATCGAGGATCGCGCCGAGGTAGGTATCCATCGTCGCGAGGTTGGCTCGGAGCAGACCGTCGAGCAGGGCGTCGTCGACGTCGGTGCCCTCCACGTCGACGCCGGTCTTGAACCGCACTTCCCCGTCGTCGAGGTCCAACTCGAAGTTGCCGATGAACAAGCCGTAGTTCGCACGCGTGAGCAGCTCTGCAACCGCTGCCCGGCGATGCTCGGGCACGTCGGGAGGGCACGCCGAGTAGATCAGTACCTGCCGGTCGTCCTCCCGCACGACGGCGACAACGGTGTACAGCGCCGGGTCGTCGGCGCCCGGCTGTTCCAGGGCGATGATGCCGGACGGCTCGTCGACCTCGACCTGCCAGCCTCGCCTGCGCAGATAGGACATGACCGCGTCGCGCAGCGGGTTCACGTCAGCCATCTCATCCGCCCACACCGCCGAGTCGCCCCTTGATGATTCCCTTGATCACGGTTCGGCGACCAGGCCGGTCGTGAGCGCACCGCCGGCGAGATCGGTGGCTCCCGATTCTATCTCGGTCGCACCGAGAATCTTGCTGAGCGAGTCGTCCGATTTGAGGTGCTCGGCGCAGCTTTCCAGCTTCTTGCCGCCGCCGATGAACTGCTTGATCGCGGAGATACCGCCGGCGCCCGCCAGGATCTCTGACAGTCCGGTAGCACCGGTGAACACATCACCGGACACGTCGTCGCCGCCGTAGCTGCTGCTGTCACCCACTTCTACCGTGAGCGCCCTCTGGTGGACCGCGCCGGCGAGATAGGCGAGGTCCGGCGGGATGCCCTCGTCGGCGGTCTTGAGATTTCCCTCCCTGGCTTCGCCGATGCTGGTGACGCCGACGACGCGTTGGACGGGTACGCCGGGCACCGGTGCCCGCGCGGGGTGCCCGCACCGCCCGTCCGGCACCCCCTCCTGGCGTCCCGCGAGCGCGGAAGCGGCGCGATTTCCGGCCGTGCGTTGCACGGCGAGAAGGAGATCGCCGGATAGCGGACCGCGCGGGCGTGCCTGCTCGTGACGGGACGACCCTGCCACGGAACCGGTGCGCGATGGTGGCACTTGCCGGTAGCGGAGCGGGCCGGTTCCGCTGCCCGATGGGGCAGTGGTGACTACCTGGCCGGCGCCAGCGCGAGCTCTGCGGGTGCGGCGACCCCGAGCTCGGCGAAGAGCCGCCGCGCCTCCCGGCGGGCGGTATGGGCCGCCTCACCGTGACCGGCCTCCTCGTGCACGGCGCCGAGGTGCGCGAGCGTTCTCGCCTGCTCCCACGGTAGCCGCAGCTCCCGCCACAGCCGCAACGAGTCGCCCAAGCAGTCCACGGCCTGGTTCCAGCGCGCCTCGGTGCGGTACAGCTCGCCGAGACTGACCAGCGCCCGCGCCTCACCGAAGTGATCGCCGTGGTCGCGGCGCAGCGCCAGCGCGCGCTCGAGCAGGGCGTGGGCCTCCCGGCCCCGCCCCTGCAGCGTGCGGACGGCGCCGAGCCGATCCTGCACGGCCGCCTGACCGAGCGGGTCATCGAACTCGGCGAGGTCCGACAGCGCCTGCTCGAAGCACACCGCCGCCTGCTCGTAGCCGCCCTGCAGGTGGTGCATGGTGCCGAGCCGGCGCAGCGCCCAAGCTCCGCTGCGGTGATCGCCCATCTCACGCAGCGCCGCCAGCGCCTGCGCCAGGCTGGTCTGCGCCTCATCGAACCGGCCCGCCTCGACCTGGGCCGCGCCGAGGCCCGACGTCGCCAGCGCGTGCCCGTGGCGCTCGCCCACCGCTTCGAACGCCGTTCGGGCCTGTTCGAAGTCGGACACCGCCTCGTCGAGACGGTGCTGCAGCAGGTCCAGCTCGCCGAGACCGCGCAGTGCCATCCCCTCCCACCGGGACCGGCCCGCATGCCGCGCGGCGGCGAGCATGAGGTGCCCGATCCGCCGCCAGTCGTCGTAGCGCCCGCGGACCACGAAGAAGGCGGCGAGCCGTCCGGCGAGCGTGCAGGTCAGCCAGTCCATGCCGGCCGAACACGCCTGCTCGGCGGCGACGACCAGTGCCGCCCACTCGGCCTCGAACCAGCCGGATGGGTCGGTGAGCAGCGAGGCGGCGACCTCGGCGTCGGGCCGCCAGCACTCTCCCGGGTCGAAGGTGATCCCGAACGCCGACGACGCGACTCGCTGCCCGGCGTCCTCGGCCAGTGCCAGCCAGCCCCCGAAGGCGCGCTCGAGGGCGGCGAGCCGGTCGGCGTCTGCCTCCTCGGCCGTGGCCACCTCCCGGGCGTAGGCGCGCAGCAGGTCGTGGAACCGGTAACGCAGCTGCCCGGCGCCGTCGCGCCCTGCCACGTCGAGCAGCTGGGCGTCGACCAGTGCGTCCACGAGGCGCTCGGCCTGCGCCTGGTCGACGTCGAGGAGCGCGGCGGTCACCCAGGCGGGGAAGTCGTGCGCGTCGAGCAGCCCGAGGCGGCGGAAGGCGCGCCGGGCGGCGTCGGCGAGGCTTTCGTAGCTCAGCGCCAGGCTGGCCCGGACTTCCAGATCTCCGAGTCGCAGCTCGTCGAGGCGCCGATGCTCGTCAGCCAGGTCGGTCGCCAGACGGGAGAGCGGCCAGTGTGGGCGGGCGCCGAGCCGGGCGCCCGCGACCCGCACGGCCAGGGGCAGCCCCCCGCACAGTCGCACGATCTGGCGAGCGGCGTGGGGCTCGGTGGCGACCCGCTGTGGCCCGGCTGCCCGGCCCAGTAGTTCGACCGCGTGATCGTCATCGAGGATGTCCAGGTCGACCTGCACAGCGCTGTCCAGCCCCGCCAGCCGGGCGCGGCTGGTGATCAGCACCGCGCAGCCGGGCGTGCCGGGCAGCAGCGGTCGCAGTTGCGCCTCGCCGGCCGCGTTGTCCAGCACGATGAGCATCCGCCTGCCCGCCAACCTGCTGCGGTACATCGCGGCACGCTCCTCGGTGTCGTCGGGCAGCGCCGTGCCGTCGCTACCCAGCGCGCGCAGGAACCGGGCCAGCACCCCGGACGGGTCCAGCGGCTGATCCTCGACGCCGCGCAGGTTCACGTACAGCTGGCCGTCGGGGAAGTCGTCGCGCAGCCGGTGGGCCGCGTGCACCGCCAGGGTCGTCTTTCCCACCCCGGCCTTGCCGGCGACCGCCAGGACCTGCACCGCCCGGTCCGTTCCCACGGTCAGGTGGTCGCGGACCCTGGCCAGGGCTGCCTCCCGTCCGGTGAAGTCGCCGACGTCGGCGGGCAGCTGCGCCGGCGGGGTGGCCGAGGGCACGGCCGGGACATCGAGCGCCGGGTCGCCGGTCAGGATCGCGTGCTCGAGGCGCTGCAGCTCGCCGCCGGGCTCCAGCCCGAGCTCGTCGACCAGCGCCGTCCGGGTGTTCCGGTAGACCTCGAGCGCCTCGGCCTGCCGTCCCGCCCGGTACAGTGCGGTCATCAGCAGGCCCTGCAGCCGTTCTCGCAGCGGATGCCGCGCCGCCCGTTCGGCCAGTTCGGCGACGATGGCTGCGGCTTGGCCGGCCGCCAACTCGGCGGCGTAGAGCTCCTCCACGGCGTCCAGCCGGCGTTCGGTCAGCCGGTCGGCCTCGGAACGCAGCATCGGCACGTCGCCGACATCGCCGAAGGGGTCCCCTCGCCAGAGCCCCAGGGCCTTGCGCAGCAACGCCACCGTCTGTGCGGGTTGCTCGGAGGCCGCGGACTCGGTGAGCAGCGCCTCGAACCGATCGGCGTCGAGCTCGTCGGGCGCGACCCGCAGCGTGTAGCCGGAGTGCTCGAACCGGATCCGTGCCGGATCACCCAACGCGCGGCGCAGCCGGTGCACGTGCAGCTGCAGCTTCTTGGCCGCCCGGGGGTCCGGCTGGCCCGCCCACAGCGCATCCACCAGCACGTCGACGGGAACCGGCGCGTTGGCCCTGACCAGCAGCATTCCCAGCAGGGTTCGCGGCATCGCGGCCGTCAGCGGAGCAGGCTTGCTCTCGGTGCGTACCCGCAGCGGGCCGAGGACCTCGAACTCCATCACAGTCCACCCCTGCCGCGAGCCAGCGGCACCGAGTGTAACGGCGGCGCGGTGCCCTGTGACCCCGGTAGCTCAGTGACCCCGACCGTGGACCTGCAGCCTACCGCGATCCGGACGGACGGTGCGGTGGCGGGCGCGCTGCCTGGTCATGAAGTCGATCAGGTGCGGGACGACGTCGGTCGCCACGTCCTTGCCCATGAACACGTCCTGGTGGCCGTAACCGGGGAAGACCTTCAGCTCGTGCTGCGTGGCGCCCAGTTCGGCCAGCCGCCGGTGGCACTCGACGTTGGAGTCGGTGAACACGTTGTTGTCGGCGCCGGTCGTGAACAGCACGGGCGTGTCGATCTCCGTGGCGTGCTCGAAATAGTTGTCGGGCAGGGCCGCGTGCCGCGGGTTGCCGGGCCGGTACTTGATCGCGGTGTTGCCCGCCCGGGCCATCCGCCTGACGTGGCGGAAGTAGTGCATGCTGGTCGCCCCGTACAGGTCACCCGAGCGCCGGTGCGTCCGCTCGTCGAGGTTGCTGTGGTGGTAGAGGGCGGGCCAGCCCGTTCCCCACATCAGGCTCAGCATGTGGCAGGCGGGGACGTCGCACTCGCGGTGCACCAGCGAGACGGCGCGGGAGATGACCTTCCCGGGCGTCAGCAGCGGGTCCTGGCTCCAGCACGGGTTCATGTACTGGATCCCGGCGAGCTCGACCAGCCGGGGGGCGACTGCGAGCTTGACGCGTGACCACCACGGGATCCGGGGCGTCAGCGCGACACTGTTGGCGACGACGCTGGTGATGCCGTCGACGGCTCGGCCGAACAGGCTCATCGTGAACGACGCCGCGCCGAGGCAGTGGGCGATGACGTGCAGCGGCCGGCCCCCGATGTGGTGCCGCACCTCCTCGACCGCGGGAGGGAAGTCGAACAGCGCGCAGTCGTCGAGCGTGTAGCGGTGGTAGCCGAGGTTGTAGCTGTGCCGGTTGCTCATCCGGAAGTCGAGACACCAGACGTCGAATCCCGCATCGAGCAGGCAGCTGACCAGGTTGCGGTGCTCGGGCATGACGAACATGTCGGTGGACGTGGTCAGGCCGTGGATGACCAGTACCGCGTCGCCGCTGCCTGCACGGGTGAAGCGCAGCATGCTCAGCCCCAGGCCGTCGGCGGTGGTGAGGTAGTGGGTGGACACCGCGGCGTCGTGGACGCCGTCGAGGGTGTACAGCGGTATCTCGCGGTGCATGGTCGTCCTCCGGGTGGCTCGTCAGAACGGGCCGTAGGTCTGCGCCAGGGAACCGGCGAAGTAGCCCCCGAACCGTGCCAGGATGGCGCGGCGGTGCTGCGGCGTCGCCGCTCCGGTGGCGCGCATCGTGAAGAGCTGCCTGGCGAGGTCCGTGAGCCGGATGCGCAGGGTGCCGGTGCCCAGTACCGGCCCCTCCCCGGTCGCGCCCTCGCTGACGGTGATGGCCAGCGTCGTGGTGTCCGACCACAGGTCGAAACCGGGATCGTCGCGGACGACCTTGACGCCGTCGAGGAAGAACTCGGCGCCCTGGGTTGACGTCAGCCTGGTGCGGTAGCGCATCAAGCGGGTATCGGCATCCGCCGGATCGTCGACCAGCAGGTGCAGGACGCCGCCGGTGGCCACGAGCGGCGCGCCGGACAGCGTGGGCGCCTCGACGGTGCCGGCGATGCGGGCCTCGCGCGCTTCGTCGCCCAGGAACCGGTCGAGATCGTCGATCACGGCGGTGAGCGTGAACTCGAACGGGGATTCGGCGTCGTGGTCGGTCCTGGTCAGCGAGCCGCACATCCGCTCGGTGAAGCTCAGGCCGGGACGCGGCGGTGGCGGCGGTTCGGGTGGGCTCGAGGTTGGCGTGGCGGCGGCGGTCCAGCCCCGGTCGGCCGCGATCAGCTCGCAGCATCGCTCGGCGAGCGCGGAGATCGTCAGCAGCGGGTTGACGCCGATCGAGCGCGGCACGACCGCCCCGTCGCAGACGTAGAGACCGTCGTGAACATCGTTGCCGTCCGTTCCCGCGAACACCCGCCCCTTGTGGTCGACGACGCCGCGGCGGGCGTTCTCTCCCATGGCGCAGCCGCCGAGCGGGTGCACGGTGACGAGGTCCTGGCCGAGCAGCTCGCTGGCCATCGGGTTGGGCACGTACTCCCCGCCGAGCGCGTCGGTGGCCGCGAACAGCCGGTCCTGCACGGCCCGGAAGATCGCCTGACGTCCCGCGCCGGGCCACTCGATCCGGAGCCGGTCGTCGTCGAGGCGCATCCGCCCCGCAGCGTTGTCGTGGGTCATCACCAGGAACGTCAGGGTGTGCGCGACCGCGCCGACCGCGCCATGGGTGCCGTCCGCTGCGAGCGAGCGGAGCTCGCGAGCGAGCTCGCGGGCGCGGTCGAGCGCCCCGTCGTCGGTGTCGGTGCCGCCGAGGGCCGCCGCCGCGGCGAGAGCCTCGCCGAGCACCCCCGACAGGGCGCCGGGGACCACGCCCTCCTCGATCACCATCCCGTTCTCGAGGTCGGGCTGCTCGCGCAGATCCGCGAGACCCGCGATGCAGGGGCCGACCGGGTCCCTGTCGCTCACGTCGGCCTCGCCGAACCCGACGCCGTGCACCGGCACGTCGCAGTTGTAGGCGAACGCCATGACGTCGCCGTTGCCGGTGAAGCGATGGCCGAGGTGGTCGGAGACCGCGAGCCCGTGGTCCGCCGAGCGCAGCAGGATCTCCGTCGAGCCGAGCGTGCCTGCGGCGAGCACCACGACGTCGGCGCGGACGAACATCTCGGGGGCGTCGAAGTTCTCCCGGCCGGTGCCGACGGGCTCGTAGTGGACCAGCCAGCCGTCCGCTGCTCGCTCCACCCGCCGGACGGGCACCTCGGTGTAGATCTCGGCGCCGTGGTTGCGGGCGTCCGGAAGGTAGTTCGCCACAGTGCTGTTCTTGGCCCCGTAGTTGCAGCCGCTGACGCAGTCGCCGCAGCGCCGGCAGGCGTGCTGTGCCACCCCGGCGCTGTTGATCCCGTCGGAGAAACTGATCGTGACGGGCGGCCTGGAGAAGTCCGCGCCGACCCGCCCGGCCGCCGTCTCGAGGGCATCGAGCTTGGGTAGCGGGCCGAATGCTGCCGGCAGTGGCTCGGGCACGAGCATCTGCCTGGCCCGCCGGTAGCCGGTGTCGAGCGCGTCAGCGGCGCGCAGCGGCTCCGGCCAGCAGTCGTCATCGAACACCCGATCCTCCGCGGGCAGTGCGACCCCCGCGTTGATCAGTGACGTGCCGCCGAGGCCGCACCCCAGCAACACGTTCATGTCCTCGTTGCGCCGGAAGTCGAACAGCCCCGTGCGTGAGCCCAGCCGGCCCGCCGCGGCATCGATCTGGAAGTTGTCCCAGGCCTGTGCCGCCGTGCGGGGGTACTCGCCGGGCACGAACTCCCTGCCACGCTCGAGCACGCACACCCGGCGCCCGACGCGGGCCAGCCGGGATGCGGCGATACCGCCCCCGTAACCGGAGCCCACGACCACCACGTCGTAGGCCGGTTTGATGGCGTGCACGGGTGACGACAGCCGGGTCGTCTGCGGCGCTCCTCCGAACGCGGTCACCGAAGCCGCCTCCCCTCCTCGTCGTCGGGCTCGCCGCCGGCACCAGTCGCTCCCCTCTGGCGGCTGGTGCCGGGCAGGCTGCCGGTCTCTACGGCAGCCTGATGGTTGCGCTGCCTGGTTTCCAACCACTTTCATCGTGGTGAGGGCCCTCGATGTTGCCTCGACCGTCGCTGCCGCCGTCCGATGCGCGATGAGGCGACGCCTCGCCCCGGGGCTACGCCCCGACGGCCTGATCGGGGGCGGGCAGCAGGCCCCGAGACGGAATTCGCGCCCGGAAGGCCGACGCGCGGCGGGTCGGGTTCGGGAGAGGATGCCCGTGTTTCTCGGGAGTACACCGGCAGCAAGGGGGACGCGTCGTGACCAACCGTATCGACCAGCCTCGGGAGTTCGATCTGGTCGGAAACCCCATTCTGGTAGCGGGAATCGGTAGGGGGTTCGAGGCCACGTTGCAGTACCGGATCAGCGAAGGCCACGATGAAGTGACCGGGCACTTCAACGTCGGCGGGGGAACCGGCGAGCATGGCCAGTTTCAGCTCCAGGCGGATGCCGGTGTGGCGGCGTTCACACTGGATCGGCTGTTCGTCGAGGTGTTCGACATCAGCGCCCAAGACGGCAGCGAGATCAACAAGGTGATCGTTCCCGTGATCTACGGGCCGCTGATCGTGGCAGGCTACATCGGGTACCGCGAACATGCGGTCGAGTCCGGCGAGACGCTGTCCGCCATTGCGGCGACGCACTACGGGGACAGCACGCTGTACTCGCGGATCATGCGAGCCAATCCCAGTATCAGCGACCCGGACCTGATATTCCCCGGCCAGGTGCTTCGCGTCCCGATCGGCGGCTGACCGGACAGGCTCCAGCGTTCCTCGCCCGCATCCCGGCGGCCCGAGAACGGGCCGTGACGTCCACGAGCTCGACGCCGAGGGGGTCTGCGCGCTCGAAGACCCCCGTGATGTCGAGTTCACGGACGCGCCGGTGCCCGACCCGGTCGGGGGTGCGCAGTGCGGTGGGTATCAGGACCGTCGCACCCGGAGCAGCCCCCAGATCCCCTCCGTCAGGGCGTAGCGCAGCGCACCGGTGCGGTAGGCGTAGTCGCCGGACTCACCCGCGGCGAACGAGACGGTGCGCAGGCTGCCCGTGCTCAGCGCCCCGATCGCGCCGACGCGCGGCTCGTCGAGATGGTCGGCCATCGGCCAGGTCTGGCCGTGAACCTGGAACGTGTGTCCTCGCGGGAAGTCGGCCGCGACCAGCAGGTGCAGCCGCACCGCGTCGCCGGGCCCGCACTCCAGTATCGGGGTCGGCGGCTCTGCGACGGCCAGCGAAGGCCGGTGGGGCAGCAGGTGGGCGCTGCGGTAGCTGATCGCCTTCTGCCCCCGGTCCTCGATGGAGTCCTGCAGGTAGCTGACGGGTTGGGTGATGTCGCCGTGGTGGTAGTGCCGCAGCCCGTCCTGCACGATGAGCACCAGCTCCCGCTCCGGCTCGCACCGGCGTCGCCGCAGCACGGCCTGCCCACCCGTCCATCGTGGCCGACCGGTCCGCGGATCGCGCGGCGTGACGTCGACCGGCTCGACCACCAGCGCCCCGATCAGGCCGCGGTGACGGTGCGTCCGCACGTCCGCGCGGTCGCAGAGCAGCACGGCACCGGCGGTGTCGGCATACCAGCGGTAGGTCGTTGATCCGCCAGGCTTGACGGTGCTGTCCTCGTTGCGGCCGACACGGGAACCGTCGGCGTCGCGGACGTCGTAGCGCAGCAGGCCCGACGGGTGCAGCGACACCCGCTCGGAGATCTCCCGCTGCGCGGGGTGGTCGTCGGCGGGCAGCCTCGGGTCGAACGGGGTCGCCGGTGGCGGGCCCGCCAGCTCGTTGGACAGCGTCACCTCGACCCACTCGCCGACCCGGCACCGCAGCACCAGCGGCTCGCCCGCGGGTTGACCGTCCACTTCGTACACCAGACCGAACGGGTCGCTGCGACGGTCGCTGTAGTGGATCTCCCGTGCCTGCGCCCGGACGTGGTAGCGGCGCGCGGCACCGGGATCGAACGGTGGCAGCGGCTCGGTCTGCCACGCCTGCGGCAGCGGCGGCAGGTCGTCGGCCACCTCGTCGTGCAGCCGCAGCAGCCCCCAGCAGCCCAGCCACGTATCGCGGTTGACCGGCAGCGACCAGAGGTAGTCGCCGGCCCCGTGGGGCTCGTCGACATGGAAGCTGAACGCCTCCGAGATGCCGATGGTCTGCTGGTCGCGCAGCGGCGAGGTCGGGTCGTCGGGCCAGTCCCGCCAGCGCATGCCGTGCACGGTGAAGCTGTGGCCCTCCTCGTGCGAGCCCTGGTAGAAGCGGATCCGCAACGGCTCGCCGGGGTAGCCCCGCAGCAGCGGGGTACCGGGGTCGCCGTGCACGTGGCTGGAGAACCACTCGTCGGGCTGGCCCGGTCGCTCGTGCAGCGGCTCGCAGCGGTAGTTGACCCCCATGCCGCCGTGGTCCTCGGGGTGACCGGGGAAGGGCGGCGGGTCGACGGGCACCGCCTCCTCACCGTGGCCGTGCCGCACCAGCGGTACGAAGTCGGCGATGCCGAGCACCTGCTCCCGGAACGCGCTCCCGTCCGGCACCCGCACCACGGCCTGGGTGGCGTTGCCCACCTCGGCGGACGGGTCGTGTGGGTCGGTCCACACCGCCCCCTCGGGCTCGGCGATCATGGCGCCGAACAGGCCGTGGCGCTGGCGTGTGTTGGCGAGCAGGTGGTCGTGGAAGAAGACGGTCCCGAACTCCTCGTCGCAGTACCAGCGATAGGTCCAGGTGTGGTAGGCGGCGTGGTCGGCCGGGCCCGCGTCCGCCGTGGTCGTGCCCGACAGGTAGTTCCAGCCGACGCTGGCACCGTCGGAGACCAGCGGGTCGAACTTCACCAGGTGGACGTGGAGCCCGCATTCGGGTTGGAACGGCAGCACCGGGTCGAAGACGGTCTCCTCGTGACAGCCGGGCGGCAGGGCGTTGGTCAGGCGCAGCTCGACGATCTCGCCCTTGGCGGCCCGAATCGCTATCGGCTGCACCTGCCTGGTGCCTTCGGAAAGCTGCTGCTGGAACGCCTCGATCCCGCCCGCCTCGTCGAGTTCCTCTCGCAGCACGTAGAACTTGCCCCGGTGGTCGTGCCAGCTGGTGCCATGCCCGTCATCATCACCGGCGCTGCGGAAGTAGTGCAGCGTCCCGGTCATCACGACCAGGTCGTAGCGCCGGACCCGTGCGTCCGGATCGAGCGTCACCTTGGTGAACGCCTCGCCCGGTTGCGGGTCGTCGCAGAACGCGGCCCGCTCCAGCGCGGTCGGCTCGCGGCCCATCCCCTCGGGCATGCCCGGGGTCCGCGGCGGGCGCGGTGAGCGCTGCGGGAACTCGCCGGGGATGAACCCCGGGAAGCCGGGCCGCTCCGGTGCCGGCCCGGGTGGTTGCTCGTGGCCGGGCAGCGGCTGGAGTGCCTCGATCGCAGTCCCGTCCGGGTACCGGCCGGTGCCGTCCTGTGCGGTGTCGAACACCCGCCACATACCCCACATCCCGGCGTGGAAGTGCGGGTAGAGATGGCAGTGCCAGATGATGTCGCCGGTCGCTCGCTGCACGGATCCGGCACCGCCGATCGGCTCGACGGTGAAGGCCTGCTGCGGGCCGATGCTGATCGAGTCGATGATCGGCGATAGGTCGTTGCCGGGGATCGCGCGCCACTGATGCAGGTGCAGGTGGAAGACGTGGGTCTCCATCACCCCGGCGTGCACCAGCCGGATCCTGGCACGGTCGCCGCCGTAGGCCCGCAGGATCGGGGTGACCGGGTCGCCGAACAGCCAGGAGCTGTGGTGCTGCTCCTCGCCCACGATCGCGTCACGCACCGGGTCGATCCTCCCCTCGGCGACGAGACGCTCATAGGCCGCGACGCGCCAGCCCATGGGCTCGGTGCGGTAGCTCATCAGCATGATCGACATGGCCTCGCCATCGGCCCCGTCGGCACCCCCGCCGTCGTGGCCGTCCTCGTGCCCGGAGTGGTCGGGGAACAGCTCCGGCGCCAGCCGCTGCCCTCCGGCGGCCGGTGCGTGGGTGTGTGGGCGGGGGCGGTCGCATTCGTAAGCCGGGTGCGGCGGGTCGACGACGTTGTCGTTGGGCGTCTCGTCGTGCATGAACACCGCGTACTCGCGGAAGCTCGGCTCGCCGGGCACGTGCACGTCGGCGTAGAGCCCGTCGGACAACGGCTCGCCGGTGACCGGGTCGGTCCACGTGGCGCCCTCGGGCTCGACGACCAGCGCGCCGAACAGGCCGTGCGCCTGCGACCCGTCCTGCCCGCCTCGCAGGTCGGCGAGGTCGCCGAAGAAGTACACGCCCTCGGCGTCGCACTGCCAGACGTAGCGGTGGCGACCCCCAGGCGCCACCGCCGAGTCCCGGTTGCACCCGACCGCGCCGCCGTCGGCGCGCGCCACGTCGTAGCCGACGCCCTGCGGGTGGATGCCCGCGGGCTGGGCCAGCTCGTTGTGGAAACGCACCACGACCCGCTCGCCCACCCGGGCGCGCAGCACCAGCGGGCGCACCAGCGGGTGCGGTTGTGGAAGCCGATCCGGCTCGTCGATCGGATTCGGGAACGGGTCGGGCCAGCCGTCACCGATCGCCCGCAGCTCGTCCTCGTGCTCGGCGAGCGTGTAGATCATCCCGTTGCGGTCGTGATCGCCGTAGGGGTCGAATGCGATCGGCACCTGCAGCGCGACGACGTCATAGGTTCTCGTTGCCATCACCGGACTCCCCTTGCCTCGAGTGAGGCCAGCGTCACCCCCCGTGCTTTCCGTGTGGTTTCCGTGCGGTTACCGCACCGGTGGCCGCAGCCTGCCGGGCGGTGGGGCAGGCGCGCGGCTACGACCGGGCGGTGGTGTCGGGAACCCGCAGGGTGACCGTGGTGCCCGCGCCTTCGGTGGCGTCGGCCAGCAGGCCGTAGCCGACGCCGAACGCCGCGTGCAACCGCGCATCGACATCGTCCAGCCCGGCCGGTGGCGCCCGCCCGGGACCGTCGTCGGTGACGGTGATGACGCAGTCGCCCCCGGCGTCGACGGCCGAGATCGAGACCGTGCCGCCGTCCGGCTCGTCCTCGATACCGTGGCGCACCGCGTTCTCCACCACGAGCTGAAGCGCCAGCAACGGCAGCACGACCGGCAGTACATCGGGGACGATCCGGCGCGTCACCCGCAGCCGCTCGCCGAGCCGCGCCTGCTCCAGCGCCAGATACCGGTCGATGTTGTCCAGCTCGTCGGCGAGCGTGGTGAACCCGGTGGACCGGAAGGAGTAGCGGGTGAAGCCGGCGAACTCGATCAGCAGCTCCCGGGCCCGGAGCGGGTCGCTGCGCACGAGAGACGCGATGGTGGTCAGCGCGTTGTACAGGAAGTGGGGGGCGATCTGCACCCGCAGCGACTGCACCTCTGCCCTGGCTTGCCGTAGCGCCTCCTCCACGGCGGCCCGCTGCTGCTCGTCGACCGTCTCCCGGGCGGGGGCTGCCGAGGCGCCGACCACCACCGGCCCCTGGACCGCCGCCGGGTGCTTGCGGTGCCGCAGCCGGCGCCACGTCGGGTGTGCGAGGCGGCCGTGCGGAGTCCACTGGCGGTAGGACACCTCGCCCAGCAGCTCGGCGGCGACCCAATGCGCGCGGCGCGCAGCCTGGTCCGGCACGCGGTCGACGAACGGGCTCGCGCGCTGTTGCAGGCCGATCAACCGGTCCCGCAGCTCCCGGCGCACGGCGTCGGTGAAGCCGGTACCGACCTGACCGGCGTACCGTAGACCCTCCTCGGTGGGCACTCCCACCAGCAGCGAGCCGAGCGTATCGGCCGGTCCGCGCCGACCGGGGACCCAGCCACCGATCACCACCTCCTGGGTGCGGCGCAGCGCGGTCTGCACCCAGCTCCGCGAACGGCGTCCCGGCTGGTATGTGGAGTCGGCGTGCTTGGCGACCACGCCGTGCAGGCCGTACTGGGCGGCGGTGTCGAGCACCGCGTGCCCGTCGGTGTCGGGAAAGTGCGGCGGCAGCACCACCGGCCCGCCGGTGAGATCGAGCTCCTCCAGCAGTTCGCGGCGCTGCCGGTACGGCAGCCCGAGGGTGGAGCGACCGTCGAGGCGCAGCAGGTCGAACACGTAGTAGGCCACGGGCACCTGGTGCAGCAGCGTGGCCGGCGGGCGCTGCAGGTTCATCCGGTGCTGTAGCCGCGAGAAGCTCGGCCTGCCGTAGGCGTCCAGCGCCACGATCTTGCCGTCCAGCAGCATGTCGCGACGTTTCGTCAGCGCAGGGATGATGTCGAGCTCCGGGTAGCGGGTGGCGATGCCGCCCCTGCCGCACCCGGTCAGGCGCACCGTGCCCGGCCCGACGTCGACCAGTGACCGAACGCCGTCCCACGTGAACTCGAACGTCCATCCGGGCCCGTCGGGCACCGGCCCCGACGTGGCCAGCATGGGAACGATCGGGGACGGCTGTCCCGATCGTGCGCCCGAACCACCTGCCATGGTCTCTCTCGCGTCAGGCCGACCACCGCGGTCCGCATCCCGTCACGTGTGCCGTACCCAGTGTAGGGAGCACACGTCGCAAGAGTGTCGGTACCGCCGCCGATACTGGCCGTAGTCAGCGGCGACGAGGTCTTCGCCGCGCACCGGCCGGTGCGGGTCTGCCCTGCGCGGCTGCTCGACGGCCTGCGACCGTCGTAGCCACGCGGCAGGTCGGCGGCCTGCGCGCTGCCGCCAGGGGCCTTCGTCTCATGCGATGAGGTAACGGCTCCCGTTGGCAGCACCGTCGCGCGGCCCGGACGCCACGCGAAGGCGCGATCGCGGCTTATCAGAATCTGACGGAGCCGGCGCGTGCCGAGACGGAATTTGTCGGGGCGGTTTGTGATACTGCGCGGCAACCCGAGGGAGGAGCACGATGGGAACACGGAACCGGGAACGGCGGGCGGCGAAGGCGAAGCGGCGGGCGCACCGCCGGGCTGGCGGGACGCCGCCCAACGGCTGGGCGCCGCCGGAGGACGGCTGGCCGCCGCCGGGCGCGCGCGGCTGGCCGGGTGCACCACCGCCACCCGAGCCGGAACCGGTCGAGGCGGTCCTCGCGGCCGCCGCGCGCCACCAGTTGGACGGTGACCGGGGCGCTGTCCGCGACTGCGCCGAGGAACTCGTCGCCACCCGACCTGCCGCGGTGGACACCGCGGCACAGCCGGTGTTGGTCCGTGCGCTGGGGACCGTATGGACGCACGGGTGGCTGCCCTACGACGTGCACCAGATCGCGCAGCGCAGGCTCGACTCGGCCGGTGTCCGCTGCGTCGTGGACGCGATCGCCGCCGACACGCAGCAGTACGCGGCGGCGACGGTGCATCAGCGATGGGACGACCAGCTCAGGCAGATCGACGCGACGGTCTGGTGGCAGGCGGGAACCCCTTACCTGCAGCAGTGGGCACGGCAGCGGCGTTGCGGCAGTGCCCGAGCACTGGTCAGCGTGGTCGAGGCACTGGCCATGCTTGCCGCTCTCCCGTCGCTGCCGCAGATCCTGCCACCGCCCGGTACTGCGCAGGCCGGCTCGGCGACCCCGTCGAGGGGTGGCGTCGACCAGAAGGTTCTCACCCGGGTGCGGGCGCTGCTCGCGAAGGCGGAGTCGACGGGTTTCGCCGAGGAGGCCGAGGCGCTCTCGGCCAAGGCACAGCAGCTGATGAGCCGGCACGCCCTGGAACGCGCGATGGTCGAGGCCGACGAGGGCCACGACCCCGACCCCGCAACGGCGCGGCGGCTGTGGCTCGACAACCCCTACGTCGGCGCCAAGGCGCTGCTGGTGGACGCGGTGGCCTCGGCCAACCGGTGCCGTGCGATGTTCGTCGAGCAGCTCGGGTTCGTGACCGTGCTCGGCGACGACACCGATCTCGAGATCGTCGAGCTGCTCACCACCTCGCTCCTGGTGCAGGCCACCAAGGCGATGCTCGCGGCGGGCTCGCGGATCACCCGCACCGGGCAGTCCAGGACGCGCTCCTACCGGCAGTCGTTCCTCGTCGCCTACGCCACCCGCATCGGCGAGCGGTTGTCGACCGCGACCGAGGAGGCGATGACGGGCGGCGACGGTGACGCGGTGGCCGAGCCGGACAGGTTGTTGCCGGTGCTCGCGGCACGGGAGCGCGTGGTCGACGAGCTGTTCGAGTCGATGTTCCCCCGCACCGTGCAGCGGTCGTTCTCGGTCAGCAACGTCGAGGGCTGGCATGCCGGGCGCGCCGCAGCCGACCTCGCGCTGCTCGATACGCACCACCGGCTCGACGCGACGAGCGGGTGACCTGGCCAGCTGACCATGCTGCGGCGCGCTCGCGTTCCCACGGCCTGGCACGCGCTTGTTCGGCCCAGGTCCTGCCGAACGTCAACCGCTTCAGCGGCGGCACGGTATTGCAGGCCCGGAACCAGGCCCTGCCCGCCGCGGTGCGCGCCCGGCCACTCGACATCGCGTCCTCTTTGCATCGTCACGGCGGCGCGGACGGCGGCGAAGCCGTAGTCGCGCATCTCGGCCTCGTACGCGGGTCGCGTCAGGCGGCGGCCGCCGCCGACGATGATGGTCTCGAAGTCGCTCATGACGTCCTCCGGGGGCAGATGTTGCGGTTGGAGCGGAAGACGTTGTCCGGGTCGTAGGTGGTCTTGACCTCGGCGAGCCGGCCGTAGTTCGCGCCGTAGGTCGCCCGGATCCGTTCGTCGTCCTCGTCGTCGGTCTGGAAGTTGATGTAGTTGCCGCCGGTGGAGAAGGGCTGCAGCCGCTTCCACGCGTCGCGGATCCACTGCCGGAACGCGTCCGCATCGGGCTCCTCCGGATCCCACTGACCCTTGATGCCGAGCGCGAACCGGGCGTCCCGGTTACCGACCGCCCCGTCGTCCCCGTCGTGGTCGTCGATGGCCCCGCCGAGGTGGAGGAAGCCCAGCTGCCCCTGCGGAATGGGGCACTCGGCGAACGCTCCGCGCACGGTCGACAGCAGGTCGTCGCTGAGCTCGGCGAGGTACTCGGTCTTCCAGTAGTAGTGCGCCCCACTGGGCTCGGTCGCGTCCATATAGGACTGCAGCTGGGTGTAGGGCTGCTCGGCGAGCAGGTTCACGACGGGATCGCCGAGGGCCCGGATCGGCGCCAGCACCTCGTCGACGCGCGCGAGGTCCCCGCTGTAGCAGACGGACATCGCGCAGACCGGCTCACCGTGCCACTGCTCGGGGACGAACGGCGCTGCCGGGGCCCGGAGCAGCACCAGCCACACCGCCAGCTCGCGGGGCGCCTCGGCGCCGATCGCCCGGTAGGCGCGCAAGATCTCGTCGGCGCGGTCGAGCGGCCAGGCGATCATCCCGCCGTAGACGGCCGGCCCGACCTCGTGCAGTCGGTAGGTGAAGGTCGTGACGACCCCGAGATTGGCGCCGGCGCCGCGCACCGCCCAGAACAGCTCGGCGTGCTCGTCGCGGCCGGCGCGACGTACCCGGCCGTCCGCGGTGACGATCTCGACGTCGAGCAGGTTGTCGACGGTCCACCCGAACCGCCGGGTCAGGTAGCCGATGCCGCCGCCGAGCGTCAGCCCGGCCACACCGGTCTCGGAGACGAAGCCCAGCGGGGTGGCCAGCCCGTGGCGCTGGGTCTCCCGGTCCACCTCGCCGAGCCGGCAGCCGGCCTGCACGGTGGCGGTGCGCGCGACCGGGTCCACGTAGATCCCGCGCAGCCCCGACATGTCGATCGTCAGGCCACCGTCGGCGAGCGCGCCGCCGGCGATGTTGTGGCCGCCGCCCCGCACCGACAGCGGGAGGTCGTGGGTTCGGGCGAACTCGACCGCGGCCACCACATCGGCCGTGCCGGTGGCCGCGACGACCAGCGCCGGGGTCTTGTCGATCATCCCGTTCCACAGCCGCGTCGCCGCCTCGAAGCCCGCGTCGGAGGGACGCAGCAGCGGGCCGTTCAGCCGCCGGCGCAACGACCCGACGGCGACATCGTCGATGGTCATGACTCCGCCGTCCGCGCCGGCTGCGGGCGCTTGTGCATCCGGTATGCCAGCGGCCACAGCGCCGCGATCGAGGCCACGGCCCCCAGAAGCAGCACCGTGGTCGACGGGACGAACCGCCCGGCGGCGGACAGCACCAGCATCGCGGCGACGCCCCACGCCAGCGATCGCCCCAGCACGCCGCTGCGGACGATCCCGACCGCGAAGCCGAGGATCCCGAGCGCGAAGGTGATCGAGCCGGCTAGCAGGATCGGGACGAACCAGGGATCCATCGCGACGAGGACCGCGCGCACGTCGGCACCCGCGGCGAGCACGCCCAGCATCGCGATCTCCATCGCGGGCAGGAAGGCGAACAGCGTGCTGCCGACGACGATGAACGGCAGCCCCCACCGGCTCCAGCGGTGCTCGCCGGCGTCGCGCAGGTAGCGGCGCAGCACGATGAAGGCGAGCACCAGCAGCGCGGAGCCCACCCCGACCGCGAGGTGTGAGAACCCCCAGCGCACCGGGTCGGGGGTCAGCGCTGCCGCGACCGACGCCTTGTCGGTGAGGTCGGCGATGAACGGGTGGTAGAGCAGCGCGACCAGCAGCCATACCGGGGCGAAGGCCACCATGTCGGCTCCGGTTCCCGCTCTACTGGCAGTCGGACGCCGGGTTCGGTCCGCGGCGCCGCGCCCTCGTTCCACTGTGGTCATGAGTTGCTCCTCGCTCGTTGCCGATGCGTGAGCATCCACGATGCGATCCGGATGGCGGCCGATGCGTCGGTGCAATCACCCAACTCCGGCGCCGTGGCGATATGGGTGGTTCCGCCCAGCCGGTCAGACGAGGTGGTGGGAGTAGGCGTAAGCGGTGGCCGCTGCGCGGGACGGCACGCCCAGCTTGGTGAGGATGTTGCTCACGTGCCGGTCGACGGTGCGCTCGCTGACGACGAGCTCGGCCGCGATGGCCTTGTTCGTGCCGCCGGTCGAGACCAGCCGCAGCACCCGGAGTTCCTGGGGCGTCAGCCCGTGCGGCCTGTCGGCGGGAGCGCACGACGTGAGCGAGTCGAGCCGGGCGAGGTCGGGGGCGGCGCCGAGCTGCTCGAAACCGGCACGGGCGGCCTCGAACTCCCACCCGGCGCCGTCGTCGTCGCCCAGGGCCCGGCACGCCAGCCCCACCAGCACCCGCAGCCGCGCGATCTCGTAGGGGGCCTCGACCTGCTGCCATACCGGCAGGGCGCGCCGCAGCGCGATCAGGGCGGCACGGGCGTCGCCGTCGGCGAGATCGACGGCGGCCTGAGCGTGGGCGGCGATCGCGACCAACGCGCCGCCCTGGAAGCCCTCTGCGATGCCCACCAGCTCGGCGCCTGCGGTGCGGGCCGCTACGAGGTCGCCGGTCGCCAGCATGATCTCGACGTGGGCCGGCAGCAGCTGGGCGCGCTCGAGCGGGTCCGTGATCGCATCCAGCGACCGGCTGATCGCGGCGACCGCCGCGTCGGGACGGCCCTGCGCGAGCCACAGCAGCGCGAGTCCCGGGTACGGCTCACCGCCGTACCGGCTCGCCGTTCGGTACGCGTCCTCGGCCGCGCCGAAGTCGCCGAGCAGCCGGTGCACCTCGCCTTGCTGGTAGAAAGCCCCCGGGGCTGCCGGGTGCGGGGGTCCTTGCGCGAACCGCTCCCCCGCCCGGCGCGCCTCCTCGATCGCTTCGGGCCAGGCGCCGGTCAACTGCAGGACTTCCGACCGGTGCACCAGGCATTGGCCGGTGAATCTGACCAGCTCGGGCTGCGCATCACACCACTGCGCGAGCGCACCGGTCCACTCGCGGCCACGCCGCCATTCGTAGACTTCCCGACACGCGTCGATCACGCTGCAGTAGATCAGGCCGGTGAACACTGGCGAGGACAGCTCGCCGGCCACCACGGCCACCATGGCCTCGTCCAGCAGCGTCAACCCGTCGGGGACCTTGCCCTGCTTGACCAGCGCTCGGCCCTGCGCGTGCAGCGCGAAGGCGGTCAGGTCGACGTCGCCGAAGCGTTCGCCGGCCTCGACCGCGGCCCGCGCCGTGTCGTGGGCGGCCTCGAACTGCCCGGAACCGAGCTGCTGCTGCACGGCGGGAACCAGCAGGTAGCCCCGCTCCACGCACTCGTGCTGCTCCCGGTCGAGCAGCCGTCGGGCCCGGCCGAACCAGCCACCCGCCTGCGCCAGCTCCGCCAGCTGCACCAGACCGAAGCCCGTCCAGATCGCGCACCAAGCGGCCCGCACCGGTTCCCCGGCATCCAGCCTCAGGTGATGGGCCCGCTCCAGGGTCTGCACCCCGTCCTCGAGGCGCGCGGTCAGGTACGACGCCGTCGCCAGCAGCTCGAGATCGTCTGCCGCCAGCGGCGCCGCCTCATCGGCGAGGCGCAGCGACGTGTACGCCTGCGACCACGCGCGCCGCCGGTAGGCCTCCCGGCCGCGGTCGAGTTCGTCGACGGTCGCCACGTGTGACCCCCTTACCCGGTGGCGTGCACGCTACTCCGGCTGCACGGGCGACGGGTACAGCTGACGGGTCAAAGCAGCCGCGACACCGCGCTGATCGCCCGGCGCACCCCGTCGGCGTCGACGTCGAGATGCGTCACGGCGCGGACCGTGCCCGGCCCGAAACAGCCCATCAGCACGCCGTGCTCGGATTCGAGCCGCGAGCACAGTGTCGCCGCGTCGGCGACGTCGAAGACCACGATGTTGCTCTGCACGCCCGACGGGTCGAGCGCCACCCCGGGCAGTTCGGCGAGCCCCTCGGCCAGCAGCCGCGCGTTGGCGTGGTCGTCGGCGAGCCGCTCGACGTGGTGGTCGAGTGCCCACAGGCAGCCCGCCGCGACGATGCCTGCCTGGCGCAACGCGCCGCCCATCATCTGCTTGTAGCGCCACGCCTCCTCGATGATCTCGGCGCGGCCCGCGAGCACCGCCCCGACGGGCGCGCCGAGACCCTTGGTGAAGTGATCCACGCGGTGTCGAACCCGCGCGCCCACTCGGCGGCGGGCACCCCGGAGGCGACGACCGCGTTCATCAGCCGCGCGCCGTCGAGGTGGGCGCGCAGCCCGCGGCGGGCGGCGACGTCGAGCACCTCGCGCAGCTGCTCGAGCGGCCACACCCGCCCACCTGCCAGGTTCGTGGTCTGCTCGACCGACACCAGCCGGGACCGGGGCTCGTAACGCCCGCCCGCGCCGAACAGTGCCGCCTCGAGCGCGGCGCCGGTGAACATGCCGGCGTCTCCATCCACCGCGGACAGCACCGCACCGGACAGCGCCGCGGGCCCGCCCGCCTCGGCGGTGATGGGGTGCGCGGTCGGGTGCAGGTGCACCGCGTCACCACCGGGACGGATGTGGCACCTGATGCCGATCTCGTTGCACATCGTCCCGGACGGCAGGAAGACGGCGGCCTGCATGCCGAGCAGGTCGGCGACCCGCGCGCAGAGCGCGTTGACGGTCGGGTCCTCCCCGCGCTGCTCGTCACCCACCTCCGCAGCGGCCATGGCCGCGCGCATCGCGTCCACCGGCCTGGTCTGGGTGTCGGAGAAGAGGTTCACGAGCATGGCCGCGGAGGTTATCGCTCCGGCCGTCGGCGGCGTGGCGGCGCCCGGCGCGCCGCGGCCCTCAGAACGCGTAGTTTGACCAGCGCGGCCAGCAGCAGCGCCGCGATCACCGGACGCGGGGCGGCGGGTCGCTGCACCTGCCCACCCCCGTCCGGTTCGTCCGATGCGCCGACACCCTACCGAGGCGCGGCCACCCGGTGCGCCGCGGTAGGGATCCTCGTGCCGTGCGCGACCTCAGCGCTGTGGTGGTGGTCCCGCCCCGTCGGCCCCGTCGGTGCTGTCGGTGCCGTTCTCGGACAGCCGTGACCCGAGGTGGTCGACGACCAGCACGTCCCGGCGCAGCACCCCCGCCCGGTAGGCGGATCGCCCGACCAGCTGCGAGATCACCGGTGCGGTGATCACCTGGAACAGCGCGACGAGCATGAGCGTCGCGGCGTCCTCGAAATCCAGTCGCATCATCGTGCCGAGCAGGATGAGCAGCAGGCCGAGTGTCTGGGGTTTCGTCGCGGCCTGCAGCCGGGAGAGCACATCCGGAAATCGCAGTAGCCCGAGCGCTCCGAGCAGGCAGAGCGCCGCGCCACCCAGCAGCAGCACCGAGGACACGACTGTGCCGACGGCGCTCATCGATGCCCCTCCCGCCGCTCCGCCAACCGCGCCGCGGTGGCCGTCCCGACGAAGCCGAGCAGCGCGACCGCGGCGAGCAACGTGATGTTCGCTCCGTCCCGGTACACCGCCACGTACACTGCGGCCCCGGCCACGATGAGGATGATGAACACGTCCACCGCGACGATGCGATCCAGCGTGCTCGGCCCGCGCAGCAGCCGCACGAGGGTGAGCACTCCCGCCACGCACAGCAGGGTCAGGGTGATCGTGAAGACGGTGGTCACCGGCGGCCTCCCCCTGGCTCGCGTCCCAGCTGGTCGTCGACGGCGGCGAGCTCGCCCGGTGTGCCCAGCGCGGCGATCACCCGTCGCTGCATCCCGAGCACCTGCCTGCGCACCCGCTCCGCGTCGGCGGGCCCGCGCATCCCGAGGTGGTAGACGTAGCAGACCTCCCGCTGGTGATCGAGCTGCAGCACGAACGTCCCCGGCGCCAGCGAGACCGCGTTCGACACCGCGGTGGCGATCCAGTCCGAGTCGGTCAGCAGCGGCACGGCCACGATGCCCGCGGTGGCGCGGGGGCCGTGCCGCAGCGTCTCCCAGATGATCTTCACTCCGGACACCACGAGGTCGACGGTGAGGTAGCCGACCAGCCACAGCAGCGCAATGGGCCGCACCCGCAACCGCTCGCCGATCACCGGCAGCGGGAATGCCGCGGTCACCAGTGCGGCGACGAGAATCCCCCCGAGCAGTGTCTTCGCGCTGATCGTCCCCCACAGCAGCACCCACACCGCCGTCAGCCAGATCAACTGCGGCAGCCGCGCCGTCACCGGGCCTCCTCACCGAGCACCGCGGTGCGGTACGGACCGCGGTCGAGCAGATCCTCGGCAGCCCGTCCGGTCACCGCGGACAGCGGGCCGGCCGCGACCGCGATGGCGACGCTGACCGCGGCGAGCGACCCGGCCGCGGCCACCATCGGTCGCGGCGTCGACCCGGTGCCGACGACCAGCTCGTCGGTGGGGTCGGGGTCGGACAGCGGGGGCTGCGGGGTGCCCCAGAACACCCGGACCCATACCCGGGCCATGGCGTAGAGGGTCAGCAGGCTGCTCGCCACGACGACTCCGGCGACCGCCGCGGTCGCCACCCCGGAACCGGCACCGGCCTGCAGCAGCGCGAGCTTGGCGACGAACCCCGAGGTCGGCGGGATCCCGGCGAGGGTGAGCGCGGGCACCGCGAAGAGCACCGCGAGCGCCGGCGCCGTCTTGGCCAGCCCGCCCATCCGGTCGATCGACACCGTACCGGTCCGGCGCGTGATCAGGCCGCTGACCAGGAACAACGTCGCCTGAACCGTGATGTGGTGCACGATGTAGAGCACGGTTCCCGCGATGCCGGCGACGTCGAAGACCGCTATCCCGAACAGCATGTAGCCGATGTGGCTGACCAGCAGGAACGACAGCAACCGGTTGAGGTCGTTCTGCGCGAGCGCGCCCAGCGCGCCGACCACCATCGTGGCCACCGCCAGCCACAGCAGCAGCGTCTTGCTCCCGTCCTGCGGGAAGACCAGTGTCTGGGTGCGCAGCAGCGCGTAGAGACCGACCTTGGTCAGCAGGCCGGCGAACAGCGCGGTGACCGGGGAGGGCGCGTTGGGATAGCTGTCGGGCAGCCAGAAGTGCAGCGGCACGACCGCGGCCTTGATCCCGAACACCACCACCACGAGCAGCGCCAGCACCGTACGCAGCCCGTCGGGCAGCTCGCCGACCTGCGCCGCCAGGTCGGCGAGGTTGACCGTGCCGGTGGCGGCGTAGACCAGCGCGACCATCGTGAGGAACAGCAGCGACGAGGTCAGGCTGACCGTCACGTAGGTCATCCCGGAACGGATCCGGCTGGCGCTGGTCCGCCGTGTGATCAGTACGTAGGAGGCCGACAGCATGATCTCGAATGCGACGAACAGGGTGAACAGGTCACCGGTGAGGTAGGCCAGCGAGACGCCGGTGCACAGCAGCAGGTACATCGGGTGGAACGTGGTGCTGGGAGTCTCGCGCCCGTAGTCGGCGACGCGCTGGTCGATCGAGTAGACCAGCACGGCGAGCGTCACCAGGGTGGAGACGAGCAGCAGCAGCGCGGCGAGCCGGTCGGCGACCAGCGCGATACCCACCGGTGCCGCCCAGCCCCCCATCTCGGCCACGATCGGGCCGGTGCGGTCGGCGGCGACGAGCAGGACCGCGGCCAGCACCGCCACCGCGATGAGGACCGCGATGCCGATCAGCCGCTGCAGGGTGGCCGACCGGCTGGTGATCACGGTGAGCCCGGCGCCGAGCATCGGCAGCAGCACGGGCAGCGTGACCAGCGTGCTCACTGGTCCGCCCCCGCTCGCTGCTCCGGCTCCGCGTCGGACTCCTCCTCCATCGCGCCGGCGGGCCGCTGCCGGCGGGCGACCCGGCGGTCCTCGATGTCGTCCTGCACCTCGTCGTGGCCCAGCAGCACCCAGGAGCGGTAGCCCAGCGCGAGCAGGAACGTGGTGAGCGCGAAGGTGATCACGATCGCGGTGAGCGCGAGCGCCTGCGGCAGCGGGTCGGTCATCGCCTCCGGTGGCGCGTCACCGACGATCGGCGCCCGTCCCGGGGGTCCACCGGCGAGCTGCAGCAGCAGGTTGGCGCCGTGCCCGATCACCACGATGCCGAGCAGCACCCGCATCAGCGAGCGCTGCAGCAGCAGGTAGAAGCCGACCGCGTACAGGGCGCCGACGACCAGTGCCATGCTCAGGTTGATGGTGATCACATGCGCTCCCCGGCGGCCCGCGCGTCCTGCTCGATGCCGGCGCCCAGCGAGCGCAGCAGGTCGAGCGCGACGCCCACGATGAGCAGGTAGACTCCGACGTCGAGCAGCAGGCTGCTCACCACCTCGAGCGTGCCGAGCAGCGGCAGTTCGACTTCCCACATCGCGCTGGAGAGCACGGCATTGCCGGCCAGTGCGGGTGCCAGCGCGGTGAGCACCGCGATGGTCAGTCCCAGCCCGATGACCACGGGGGGCCGGATCCGCACCGCGCCGCCGATGTCCTGGCGCCCGCCCGCGATGTAGCGCAGCACGAACGCCAGCCCCGCGACCAGGCCGCCGGAGAACCCCCCGCCCGGGCTGTAGTGGCCCACCAGCAGCAGGTAGAGCGAGAAGACCAGGATGGTGGGGAACACCACCCGGGTGGTCATCTCGAGCAGCAGGGTCCGCTCGCTGCGATCCGGGCAGCGCCCGGGCAGCAGCCACGGCTCATGCGGCTCGTCCCACCGCTCCCACGGGATCCGTTCCGTCATCCGAGCACCTCCTCCTCGTGCTCGGGGCCACCGGACCCGCTGATCACGCGCTCGGCACGGTGCCGGTCGTAGCGGGTGGCCAGCACCAGGCTGGCCGTTCCGGCCGCGGCGATGAGCAGCACCGTGATCTCGCCGACCGTGTCCAGCGCGCGGAAGTCGACGAGGATCGCGTTGACGACGTTGTAGGCCCCGGCCCCCTCCGGCGCCAGGCGGATGTACTCCCGGCTGACGTCGGACACGGCCTGCTGCCGTGCTCCGCTGACGACCACCGCACTGCTGGCCACCATCGCCCCTCCGGCGATCGCGATCAGCGCCTTGGGCAACGCCACGCGCCGCGGGGAGCGGGCCTCCCTGAAGTGCGCAGGCAGCCGCCGCAGCACGAGCACGAAGACCACCAGTGTCAGCGTCTCGACGAGGAACTGCGCCAGCGCCAGATCCGGTGCGCCGTCGACGACGAACAACCCGCCGATGCCGTAGCCGATCACGCCCACCAGCAGGACGGCGGTGAACCGCCGCCGGGCGCGCACCAGCCCGAGCGCCGCGATCAGCACGAACACGCCGAGCGGTACCTGCATCGGTGCGTGGTAGAGCACCTGCTCGTCGGGCAGCGTGGTGCCGAGGACCAGCGCCGTGCCGGGCAGCAGCAGGACGGCTGTCAGGATGACGGCGAGATAGGTCGGCAGCGAGCCGACCTGAATCCGCCCGGTGACCAGGACCGCGACCCGTTCCACACCCGCGACGGTGAGTTCGTAGGCGCGCTGTGCGCTGACCGGCGTCCGGAGCCTGCGGTGCATCGCCGTGACGGGCTCCCGGAGCCGGTGCAGACCGGCGCCGAGCGCGACGGCGAGTGCGGAGAACAGCAGCGGGAGGCCGGGCCCGTGCCAGAGCGCGAGGTGGTACTCCGCGCCGGTGGGTGGGTATGCCGCGGCGTAGCCGCGTGCCAGCGTGTCGACGAGTGGGTAGGCCAAGCCCAGCGCCAGCCCGCCCAGCGCGGGCAGCCAGGCCGGCACCGTCAGGCCCGCCTCCGGGCGCTGCGGCTGTGCCGCCGCGACGCCGGGCTTGCTGGCGAACGCGCCCCACAGGAACCGCGCGCTGTAGGCCACAGTGAGCACCGATCCGGCGAGTAGCCCCAGCGCGATCAGCAGGCCGGGGGTGCCGCCGCCGTCCAGAAAGGCCTCGAACGCGGCCTCCTTGCCCACGAAGCCCAGCAGCGGCGGCAGCCCGGCCATCGATGCGGTCGCGAGCACCGACATCACCGCGAGGCCCGGCAGCGCGCGCCCGACCCCGGACAGCTCCCGGACGTCGCGACCGCCCGCGCGCTTGTCCAGGATGCCGACCACGAGGAACAGCGACGCCTTGAACAGCCCGTGGGCCAGCAGCATCGCCATCCCGGCCAGCGCTGTGACGTCGCCGAACCGCCCACCGCCACCGAACAGCACCATGAGGAACCCGAGCTGGCTGACGGTGCCGAAGGCCAGTAGCCGCTTGAGGTCGGTCTCGTGCAGGGCATGCCAGCCGCCGACGAGCATGGTGCCCAGCCCGGCGACGACCACCGGGACCCACCACAGCGCGAGGCCGGCGAACGCGGGGGACAGCCGGGCCACCAGGTAGACGCCCGCCTGGACCATCGAGGCGGCGTGCAGGTAGGCGCTGACCGGCGTCGGCGCGACCATCGCGGCCGGAAGCCACGGATGGAACGGCAGCTGCGCGGACTTCGTGAACGCGCCGATCAGGACCAGGACCAGCGCGGCGCCGACCATCGGACCGCGCGGCGGCTCGGCCAGGAGCTCGGAGATCCGGTAGGTGCCCGCGGCCTCGCCGAGCAGCACGAACCCCAGCAGCATGGCCAGCCCGCCGAAAACCGTCACCAGCAGCGCCTGCACGGCCGCGCGGCGGCTCGCCCGATCCTCACCACCCTGCCCGACGAGCAGGAACGAGGCGATCGACGTCAGTTCCCAGAACACGTACAGGGTGAGCAGGTCGTCGGCGAGTACCAGCCCGAGCATCGCACCGGCGAAGGCCAGCAGCAGCGCCGCCGATCGCGCCGCCTCGGGGCTGTCCGGGCCGAAGTACCAGGCGCTGTAGGCCAGGATCAGCGCACCCAGGCCGGCGACGAGCACGAGCATGACCAGCCCGAGCGCGTCGAGCCGGAAGCTGAACGACAGCCCGAGCGCCGGCGCCCACGACGTCGTCTCGGTCACCCCGTCGCCGAGCGCACGGGCCGCGTTGGCCAGACCCCACACCAGCGCACCGGCAGGCAGCAGCGCCCCGACGAGGAACGCCGCCCGGTGGCTGCGGGCTGACAGCAGCGGCAGCAGCCCCGCGAGGGCGAGGTGGGCAGCGACGAGCGCGAGCACGCTCACCTCCGTTCGACCCGGGCGGGCGGGTGTCACATCGCGGCGCCGTCGCTGCGCCTGGCCGCCGTGCGGGTGGCTTCGGCGGCAGTGTTCACCGTACGGGGCAGGATCTCGATCACCGCAATGCTCGCCCTCCGCATCCACCCGGCTCCCGGGTGGGGGAACCGACCGGCGCACCGGAGGCGATGCAGGGCCGGGATACTCTGCTGCGTGATCGGCGGGTTCGAGCTCGGCTTGCCGGCGACGCTGGGGCTCGTCGGTGCCACGCTGCTGCTCGCCGTGGTGGCCGTGCGGGTGTCGACCCGGATCGGGCTGCCCTCGCTGCTGCTCTACCTCGGGATCGGTCTGCTGCTCGGCGAGTCCGGCCTGGGCATCCAGTTCGACGACGCGGCGCTGACCCAGCAGCTCGGGCTGACCGCGCTCGTGCTCATCCTCGCCGAGGGCGGGCTGACCACCCGGTGGTCCGACGTGCGGCCGGGCGTGGGCGTCGGCCTGGTGCTGTCCACCGCCGGTGTCGCGGCGAGCACCGCCGTCACGGGCGGCGCGCTGCACTGGTTGGTCGATCTGGAATGGCGCACCGCCCTGCTGTGGGGTGCTGTGCTTTCGTCGACCGACGCCGCGGCCGTGTTCAGCGTGCTGCGCGGCGCGCGGGTGCCCCGCCGGCTGGCGGGCACGCTGGAGCTGGAGTCCGGGCTCAACGATGCCCCCGCCTATATCGCGGTGGTGCTGCTGGCCTCCGCCGGCACCGTGCCGTGGTGGAGCCCGCTGCTCGGCCTCTACCAGCTCGCGGCCGGCGGCGTGATCGGCATCGCGTTCGGCTGGCTCGGAAGCATCGGGCTCCGACGGGCCGCACTGCCCGCCACCGGGCTCTACCCGGTCGCGACGATCTCGGTGTGCGTGGTCGCGTTCGCGCTGGCCCAGGGGCTCGGGGTCTCCGGGCTGCTGGCCGCCTTTCTCGCCGGCCTGGTACTGGGCAACTCGCGGCTGCCGCACCGCGCCGGCACGCTGTCGTTCGCCGAGGGTCTGGGTTGGCTGTCCCAGATCGGCCTGTTCGTGATGCTCGGGCTCTACGCCTCGCCGTCCCGGCTGCCGGCCGCGATCCTGCCGGCGCTGGTCACCGGCGCGGTTCTGCTGCTGCTGGCCCGCCCGGTCTCGGTCCTGGTCTCAGCCGCGCCGTTCCGGGTGCCGTGGCGCGAGCAGGTCTTCCTGTCCTGGTCGGGACTTCGCGGGGCGGTTCCCGTCGTGCTCGCGCTGGTCGCGGTCAGCCAGGGCGCCGACGGCGGGCAGCGCCTGGTCGAGGTCGTGCTCGTGCTGGTCGTGGTGCTCACCGTGTTGCAGGGCAGCACGCTGTCCGCGGTGGCCCGCTGGCTGCGGCTGTCCGACCCGGCCGGGCCGGCGGAGATCGAGGTGGACGCCGCGCCGCTGGAGCAGATCGGTGCCGACCTGCTGCAACTGCGGGTGCCGACCGGGTCGAAGCTGCACGGGGTGTACCTGTCGGACCTGCGGTTGCCCAGGGGGGCGACGACGAGCCTGGTGGTTCGCGACGGTGCGGGATTCACCCCGCAGCCCTCCACCCGGCTGCAGGAGGGTGACGGGCTGCTCGTGGTCACGACCACCGAGCAGCGGGCGGCGACCGAGCGCAGGATCCGCGCGGTGCACCGGGCGGGACGGTTGGCCCGGTGGCTCGGCGAGACCGGCCGGTGACGGCGCTGCGCGCCCGGTGAGTGGCGATGCGAGTTCCAGCCCACATTGCCACTCACGAGGGAGATGGGATAGGACTCCGCCATGGGCCTCGATCCGCAGTTACGTGCCGTCTTCGACCGGCTGGACGAGCTCGGCGCGCTGCCGCTGACCCGCGGTTCCGCGACCGAGAACCGGCAGCGCTACCGGGACCTGGCGCTGGCGCGGCGCGGTCCGGACTACGTGCCCGAGCCCGTCAGCGAGGTCGGCGAGGCCACGGTGGACGGGCCGGGTGGTCCGATCCCCGTCCGCATCTATCGGCCGGCTGACCCCACGGCCGCGGTCACCTACCTGCACGGCGGTGGCTGGGTGGTCGGCGATCTCGACACCCACGACCCGGTCTGCCGCCGGGTCGCCAACGCGCTCGATGCCGTCGTGGTGTCGGTCGGTTACCGGCTGGCCCCCGAGCACCCCTTCCCCGCCGCGCTGGACGACACCGTGGCCGCGTTGCGCTGGACCGCGCAGCAGCATCCGGAGCTACCGCTCGGTGTGGCCGGTGACAGCGCCGGGGGCAGCCTCGCCGCGGGTGCGGCGCTGCGTGCGCGGGACGAGGGGGGTCCCGCGCTGGCAGGCCAGCTGCTGATCTACCCGGGCACCGACACGTCGCTGAGCCAGCAGTCGGTCACCACCAACGGCGAGGGCTACTTCCTCACCGCCTCCGACATGAGGTGGTTCGTCGACCAGTACCTGCCCACCCCCGAGCTGCGGGCCGATCCGCTGGCCGACCTGCTCCGGGCGCCGGACCTCTCGGGGCTGGCACCCGCAGTGGTGGCCACGGCGGAGTTCGACCCGCTGCGCGACGAGGGAAACGCCTACGCCGACCGGCTGCGCGAGGCCGATGTGACGGTGTGCACGCTGCCCGGGGCCACGCTCGCGCACGGCTACTTCAACCTCGCCGAGCTCGTCGACGCCGCCCGGGAGCAGCGCGAGGACGTGCTGGACGCCTTCGCGGCCCTGCTGGCCTCCTAGCACTCGTGGCTGCCTACCTGTGGACAGGTCATGAGTGGCCATGCGAGTCATGACTCGCATCGCCACTCACAGGGGCGTCAGCCCACGAGGGAGCGGCCGACGATCTCCTTCATGATCTCGGTGGTGCCGCCGAAGATGGTCTGCACCCGCGCGTCGAGGTATGCCTTGGCGATCGGGTACTCGGTCATGTAGCCGTACCCGCCGTGCAGCTGCAGGCACCGGTCGACGGTGCGCTTGAGCATCTCGGTGGACCACCACTTCGCCATCGCCGCGTCGGAGGCCGACAGCGTGCCCGCGTTGAGGTCGGTGATGCAGCGGTCGACGAACGTGCGGGTGACGGCCACCTCGGTGGCCATCTCGGCCAGCGCGAACCGGCTGTTCTGGAAGCCGGCGATGGAACGGCCGAAGGCGGTGCGCTCCTTGCAGTAGTCCACCGTCATGTCCAGTGCCGCCCCGGCGCCGGCGCACGAGCCGACGGCGATGGACATCCGCTCCTGCGGCAGGTTCTGCATCAGGTAGACGAAGCCCTGCCCCAGTTCCCCCAGCACGTTGCGCGACGGGACCCGCACATCGGTGAAGGACAGCTCCGCGGTGTCCTGCGCGTGCATCCCGAGCTTGTCGAGGTTGCGGCCGCGCTCGAAGCCGGGCGTGTCCCGCTCGACGACCAGCAGGCTGAAGCCCTGCGAGCCGGCCTCGGGATCGGTGCGCGCGACGACGATCACCAGGTCGGCCAGGATGCCGTTGGAGATGAACGTCTTCTGGCCGTTGAGCACCCAGTCGGCCCCGTCTCGCACCGCGGACGTCCGGATGCCCTGCAGGTCGCTGCCGGTGCCGGGCTCGGTCATGGCGATCGCCGTGATGAGGTCCCCGGAGCAGAAGCCGGGCAGCCAGCGCTGCCGCTGCTCCGCGGTGCACAGCCGCAGCAGGTAGGGCGCGATCACGTCGTTGTGCACCGGGAAACCCATCCCGGACGCGCCCGCACGCGCGATCTCCTCGGACATCACCGTGTTGAACCGGAAGTCGGTGACGCCGCCCCCACCGTAGGTCTCGGGAACGTCGGTGCCGAGCAGCCCGGCCTTGCCACCGGCGAGCCAGACGTCACGGCTGACGATGCCGTCGCGCTCCCACTGGGCGTGATGCGGGCTGACCTCACGACCGAGGAAGTCGCGCACCATCTCCCGGAACGCCTCGTGCTCGGAGTCGAAGATCGTGCGTTCCACCGGGTGTCCTCCTCGCCGCGCATACGTTACAGTCGTGCTGTAACGAACAGTACAGTCCTGCTGTCACGGTTGGAAGGTGTCGGTGGCCGATCAGGAGCTCACCATCGCCGAACTGGCGGCGCGGACCGGTTTCAGCGTGCGCACCATCCGGTTCTACGCGGGGATGGGCCTGATCCCCGCGCCCGAGGTCCGCGGCAGGCTCGGGCTCTACGACGCCCGGCATGTCGCGCGGCTGGAACTGGTGCGTGACCTGCAGGGTCTGGGCTTCACGCTCTCGGCGATCGAGGGCTACTTGGCCCGCATCCCCACCGACCGCACGCCCGAGGACCTGGCGCTGCACCGCGCGCTGCTCGCCCCGTGGCTGCCCGAGGAGCCCGAGACCATCGACCGCGCCGAGCTCGACGCCCGCGCGGGGCGGGCGGTGGACGACGAGGAGCTGTCCAAGCTGGTGGAACTCGGCGTCGTCGGCGAGGCGCGCGACGGATCGCTCGTGCTGACCAGCTCGGACATGCTGTCCTACGGGCTGAGCCTGCTCGACGCGGAAATGGCATTCGACGTCCAGCTCGCCTCCAAGCAGATCATCGAGCGGCACACCAGCACGCTGGCCACGGAGCTGTTCGCGCTGTTCCAGGACTCGGTGCTGCGCGAGTACCGGGAGCGCGGCCACCCGCCCGAGCTGCGAGACCGGCTGCTGGCTCTACTGGAGCGGCTCAAACCGCTGACCGTGCAGGGTGTCGTCACCAACTTCCAGCTGGCCGTCAACCGCGCCATCCGTGACGCCGTCCCGGCCGACCGGGAACCTCCGAAGCGCCAGGACCTTCCGAAGACAGGGAGCCCGTCATGACAGAAGCATTCCTCTACGACGCGCTGCGCACCCCGCGGGGCAAGGGCAAGCAGAGCGGCGCGCTGTACGGTGTCAAGCCGATCTCCCTGGTCACCGGGCTGATCGACGAGCTGCGCAGCCGCTACCCGTCGCTGGATCCGGCTCGGATCGACGACGTGGTCATGGGTGTGGTCAGCCCGCTCGGTGACCAGGGCGGTGTCCTCCCCCGCGCGGCGGCGCTGGCGGCCGGGCTACCCGACACCGTCGCCGGGGTGCAGCTCAACCGGTTCTGCGCCTCGGGCCTCGAGGCCGTGAACATGGGCGCGATGAAGGTTCGTTCCGGCTGGGAGGACCTGGTGCTCACCGGCGGTGTCGAGTCGATGTCGCGGGTGCCGATGGGCTCCGACGGTGGCCCGTGGGCGATCGACCCCGAGACGGCCTATGACGCCCGATTCGTGCCACAGGGCATCAGCGCCGACCTCATCGCCACCATCGAGGGCTTCGACCGCGAGCAGATCGACTCCTACGCGCTCGAGTCGCAGCACCGCGCCGCCAAGGCGTGGAGCAACGGCTACTTCTCCCGCTCGGTGGTCCCCGTCAAGGACCGCAACGGCACGGTGGTGCTCGACCGCGACGAGCACATGCGGCCCGACGCCGACATGCAGGGCCTCGGTGCGCTCAAGCCGTCGTTCGCCGACATCGGCGAGCAGGCCGGGTTCGACGCCGTCGCACTGCAGCGGTACCACTGGGTCGAGCAGATCAACCACGTGCACACGGCGGGCAACTCCTCGGGAATCGTCGACGGTGCCGCGCTGGTGGCCGTCGGCTCCGAGCAGGTCGGCAAGGACCTCGGCTTGACCCCGAGGGCCCGCATCGTCTCCGCGGCGATCACCGGCGAGGAACCGACGATCATGCTCACCGGCCCCGCGCCCGCCGCCCGCAAGGCGCTGGCCAAGGCCGGCATGACGATGGACCAGATCGACCTGGTCGAGCTCAACGAGGCATTCGCCGCGGTGGTCATGCGCTTCATGCGGGAGATGGACGTGTCCCACGACAAGGTCAACGTCAACGGCGGTGCGATCGCGATGGGCCATCCACTGGGCGCCACCGGAGCGATGATCCTGGGCACGCTGGCCGACGAGCTGGAGCGCCGGGAGCTGCGCTACGGCCTCGCGACGCTGTGCGTCGGCGGCGGCATGGGCATCGCGACGATCATCGAGCGGCTCTGACGGAAGCGTCTTCCCCGACCGGACCGGCGAACAACCACCGAGAGGAATCCGAACAGGCCATGACCAGTGCCACCGACGCGGCAAGCACGATCCGCTGGGAGCAGGGCAGCGACGGGATCGTCGTGCTCACGCTCGACGATCCCGAGCAGTCCGCCAACACGATGAACGAGCGGTTCGTCGCCTCGATGGGGGCGGCGGTGGACCGGTTGGAGTCCGAGCGCGACAGCATCACCGGCGTCATCGTCACGTCGGCGAAGAAGACGTTCTTCGCGGGCGGTGACCTCAACCGGCTCATCGAGGCGACTCCGGACGACGCCGGCGAGATCGGGGCGCACATCGCGGTGGTCAAGGGCCAGCTTCGCAGGCTGGAGAAGCTCGGCAAGCCGGTGGTCGCGGCGATCAACGGCGCGGCGCTGGGTGGCGGGCTGGAGATCGCGCTGGCCTGTCACCACCGGGTGGCGCTGGACACGCCCGGCACCAAGCTCGGCTTCCCCGAGGTCACGCTCGGCCTGCTGCCGGGCGGCGGTGGCGTGATACGCACCGTGCGGATGCTGGGTATCGCCGACGCGTGCATGAAGCTGCTGCTGCAGGGCCAACAGGTGCCGCCGGCCGAGGGCAAGGAGATCGGCATCGTCGACGAGGTGGTCTCCGACCGCGACGAGATGCTGGCAACGGCCCGCGAGTGGATCAGGGCCAACCCCGAGGCCGCGCAGCCCTGGGACACCAAGGGCTACAAGATCCCGGGCGGTACGCCGTCGAGCCCATCGCTGGCGGCCACGCTGCCGGCGTTCCCGGCGACGCTGCGCAAGCAGCTCAAGGGTGCGCCGATGCCGGCACCGCACCACATCCTGTGCGTCGCGGTCGAGGGCGCGCAGGTCGACGTCGACACCGCGCTGGCCATCGAGGGCCGCTACTTCATCGACCTCGTCACCGGGCAGGTCTCGAAGAACATGATCAAGGCGTTCTTCTTCGACCTGCAGCACATCAACAAGGGCGGTAGCCGGCCCGACGGCTACGAGCACACCACGTTCCGCAAGGCCGGAGTGCTCGGCGCCGGCATGATGGGCGCGGGGATCGCCTATTCCTGTGCCCGCGCGGGCATGGCGGTGGTACTCCGCGACGTCAGCCAGGAGGCCGCCGAGAAGGGCAAGTCCTACTCGACCGGGTTGCTGGACAAGGCGGTG
This sequence comes from Pseudonocardiaceae bacterium, assembly GCA_009379815.1. Taxonomy (GTDB): domain Bacteria; phylum Actinomycetota; class Actinomycetes; order Mycobacteriales; family Pseudonocardiaceae; genus WHSY01. Next base: position 10,099 of record WHSY01000026.1, on the reverse strand, counting down.
TCGCGGGGCAAGAGCACGCCGGACAAGCGCGACGAGACGCTGGCGCGGATCATCCCCACGACCGACGCTGCGGACCTGGCGGGCTGTGACCTGGTCGTCGAGGCCGTGTTCGAGGACCCGGCGCTGAAGAAGCAGGTCTACGCCGAGGTCGAGGGTGTCGTCGCACCCGACGCGCTGCTGTGCTCGAACACCTCGACGCTGCCGATCACCGACCTCGCCGAGGGGGTGTCGCGGCCGCAGGACTTCATCGGCCTGCACTTCTTCTCCCCGGTCGACAAGATGCCGCTGGTGGAGGTCATCCGCGGCGAGCGGACGTCGGACGCGGCGCTGGCCAAGGCGATCGACGTGGTACAGCAGATCAACAAGACCCCGATCGTGGTCAACGACAGCCGCGGCTTTTTCACCAGCCGGGTCATCGGCACCTTCATCAACGAGGGCGTCGCGATGCTCGCCGAGGGCGCGGCGCCCGCGTCGATCGAGCAGGCGAGCTCGCAGGCCGGCTACCCGGCTCCGGTGCTGCAGCTGATGGACGAGCTGACGCTGACGCTGCCCCGCAAGATCCGCGAGGAGACGCGCCGCGGTGTCGAGGCGGCGGGCGGCACGTGGACCCCGCACCCGGCCGATCACATCATCGACCGGATGGTGCTGGAGCTCGAGCGACCGGGACGCTCCGGCGGGGCCGGCTTCTACGACTACGTCGACGGCAAGCGTGACCGGCTCTGGCCGGGTCTGGCCGAGCATTTCGGCCCGTTCCGGCCCGACGCCGTGCCCTTCGACGACATGGTCGAGCGGATGCTGTTCGCCGAGGCGCTCGAGACGGTCAAGTGCTTCGACGAGGGCGTGATCACCTCGGTGGCCGACGCGAACATCGGCTCCATCATGGGTATCGGGTTCCCGCCGTGGACCGGCGGCGTGATGCAGTACATGAACGGCTACGACGGCGGCCTCGCCGGCTTCGTGGCTCGCGCCAAGGAGCTCGCCGGCCGATACGGCGAGCGCTTCACCCCGCCCGCGTCGCTGGTCGGCATGGCTGAGCGCGGCGAGGACTGGGGCTGACTCTCCGTGGTCCGGCGGACCTGGCGGGGCTTGTCGGACCTCCCATCGGCGGATGCGGTCTTGGCTGCTAACGTGACAATCGTCACCCAAACGAGTGAATGCCCGTGGGGTTTGCGGTAGCTCGATCACGGGAAACCTGCACCGCTAACCACAACAAGGAGGAGCTCCGACGTGAACTTCGAGGACATCAAGAACAAGGCCAAGCAGGCCCTGGGCAAGCACGGCGACAAGGCCGAGGGCGGTGTCGACAAGGTCGGCGAGCACGCCAAGGAGCGCTTCGGTCACGACGAGCAGGTCGACTCCGCGACCGACAAGGCCAAGGGCTACATCAACCAGGACGACCAGGGCAACCAGGGCAACCAGGACAACACGGGGTACCCGGAGAACCGCTGAGTCCCTGCCTCCCGCTGCAACGGCCCCCTTCGCCTCACCCACCGAGGCGGCGGGGGCCTTCGCTGGTGCACACTCTGACCCGGCCGTCGCGATGCACCCGGAACGGAGGTGTGAGGTGCTGACCGCCCAGCAGGTCCGCCTCGAGTACCCGGAGCCGTCGAGTGTGCCCGTGCAGATCTACGACCTGGACGGCACGTTGCTCGCCGAGGCCAGGGCGCCGACCACCCGTGATACCGCGGTGCCCACCGATTCGGACGCCTCGACACCGGTCGTCTCGGGCCGGGACCTGCCGGGATTCGGGCCCACCGCCGTCCCGCCACTGGGCCGGCTCGTCATCACGGCCGGTGGCTCGGCCTCCGGCACCGGGCAGCGCGACCTGGCTGACCCAGCCGATCCCCACGAGTCCGACGATGCCCCCAGCGGGTCGGCGTTGAGCACGCTCGACGCCGTCGCGCTGTTCGGCGAGACCGCGCAGGCGCAGGTCGCGGGTCGCGGCTGACCAGCGGGTGCCGGGCGGTGCCGGACGAGAGCCGATAGCGTGACGCGGGTGAACGGCACTTCCCCCCGGCGCGACGCGGCCGGTGCGGTTCCCTTCCCGGTGCGGGTCGCGGCGGCGCTGTCCTGGCGGCTGCTGGCGATCGCCGGGGCGCTGTTCCTGGTCGGCTACGTGCTCATCGCGCTGCGGGTGGTCGTCATCCCGGTCGCGATCGCGTTGCTGCTCACCGCGGCGCTCGGACCGGTGGTGCACTGGCTGGCCGCGCGCAGGGTGCCGCGCGGGCTGGCCGCCGCGGTCGTGATGATCGCCGGGCTCGCCGGCATCGGCGGGTTGCTGGTGTTCGTCATCCAGGCCTTCGTCGACGGTCTACCCCAGCTCCGGGCGCAGATCAACAGCAGCGTGGAAGCCATCCGGGGCTTCCTGGAGCGTGGTCCGTTCGGTCTGCCCCCGGTGGGCCTCGACAACCTGCTCAATCAGATCAGCGCCGCCATCACCAGCAACCAGGCGTCGATCACCGCCGGTGCGTTGTCCACCGCGGTCGGCGTCGGCGAGTTCCTCACCGGCCTCGCTCTCACGATCTTCACATTGGTGATCTTCCTCTACGGCGGCGGTGGCATCTGGCAGTTCCTCATCAAGATCGTGCCCGCATCGGTCCGCTCCCGCGTGGATGTCGCGGGGCAGCGCAGCTTCGCCTCGCTGGTCGGCTACGTGCGAGCGACGCTGCTGGTGGCGGTCGTCGACGCGGTCGGCATCGGGATCGGTCTGCTCGCGGTGGGCGCGCCCCTGGTGGTCCCGCTGACCGCGCTGGTGTTCCTGGCGGCGTTCATCCCGGTCGTCGGTGCGGTTCTCTCCGGTGCGATCGCGGTGCTCGTCGTGCTCGTGGCCAACGGGTTGATCCCCGCGCTCATCGTGCTGGCCGTGGTGCTCGGCGTGCAGCAGCTCGAGGGCAACGTGCTGCAACCGCTGATCATGGGTCGGGCGGTCCGGCTCAGTGCGCTGGCCGTGGTGCTCGCCGTATCCGTGGGCGCCGTGCTCGCGGGCATCACGGGGGCGCTGCTGTCGGTTCCGCTGCTCGCCGCCGTGAGTTCGGGGGTCCGCTCGCTGCTCGTGGACGACGACGTCGACCCGGCGGCGGTCGACCAGCACGCCCCCTCGCAGGCCGTGCCCGCAGCTCCGGCGTCGGGCGGGGCAACCGACGGCGACCCCGGGGCCGCCGATGCCGATCGAGCCGGGGAGCAACCCGCGGAATCCGAGCCGCGAGACCGGTGACACCGCGGAGCCGTCAGGGCCGCAGCGCGGGACCGTGGGCGAGGGCGTGCACGACGTCGCCGTCGTCGACGGTCACCTCGACCACGGTGCGCTGCCCGGCACGGCCGTAGGAGTACTCGCCGCTTCGATGCCCGGTGCAGGTCAGGTGCGCGGTCAGCGCACGAGCCGCAGCCGGCTGACTGGTCGTGCTGCCGTGCTCACCGCAGCTGCACCACCAGGTGGTCGCCGGTCCCTGCGGGCCGGCCGGGCACTCGCTACCCCGGGCTCTGCGCACCGTTGCTCCTCGGGTCGTTGTCGCAACGACGGCAGAGTAACTTAGGTTAGCCTCACTTTATTGGAGAAGTGGCTAAGGTCACGGTCATGCGCAACGAGCCCGTGACGGCCGCCGATCTCGAGGCGGCGCGCGACCGGACCGTCCCCGACGTGCTGCCGGGCCCGGGGGATCCGCCCGCGCGGGTGCTGTTCTGCGGCATCAACCCGGGGCTGGCCTCCGCGGCCACCGGGTACCACTTCGCCCGACCCGGCAACCGGTTCTGGCCCGTGCTGCACCGGTCCGGGTTCACCGATCGGCAGCTGCGGCCCGACGAGCAGGCGCTGCTACCCGCGCTGGGGCTCGGCATCACGAACGTCGCGCACCGGGCGAGCGCCCGCGCGGACGAGCTCACCGCCGCCGAGCTCGTGGCGGGTGGGCAACGGCTGCGGGAGCTGGTGGGTGACCTCCGCCCGCGGTGGCTGGCCGTCGTCGGGATCACCGCCTACCGGATCGCCTTCGCCGAGCCTCGCGCTGTGATCGGCAGGCAGGCGACGCGCCTCGGGGCGACGCGCGTGTGGACGCTGCCGAACCCGAGCGGGCTCAACGCGCACTGGCCACTGTCCGCGATGGCAGCCGAGTTCGCCCGGCTGCGGGTGGCGGCATCGGACGAGGCGGAGCAGCGGCCGGCGAGCAGCCGCGGGGCATCCACCACGCCGCGCTGATCTCGTCCGACGTCCACCGTAACGTCGACTAAGACCAAGAGCCGTGTCCGATCTGTTCAAGACCGGGCGCGCGGCGCGGTCCTACGGTGCCTCTCACCGTTTCCGTTTGTCGCCGACCGGCGAGAGGACCGCACCGCGATGCACGCACGACTCGATCTCATCGGCCTGGTGGTGGCCGACATGGGCACCTCGCTCGCCTTCTACCGCCGTCTCGGGCTGGACCTGCCGGCCGAGGCGGACGAGCAGCCGCACGTCGAGGTGACGGTGGCCGGTGGGCTGCGGCTGGCTTTCGACAGCGAGGAGGTGATCCGCTCGTTCGCGCCGGACTGGCAGCCGGCCCACGGTGCCGGGCGGATCGGCCTCGCGTTCCGGGTCGACGGTCCGCCGGATGTGGACGCCGCGTACGCCGAGCTCGTCGACGCCGGCTATCACGGCGAGTGCGCCCCGTGGGACGCGTTCTGGGGGCAGCGCTATGCCGTAGTGCACGACCCGGACGGCAACTCCGTCGACCTGTTCGCCCCGTTGGCCGCCAACAGCTGACGCAGCGGCACGCCCGCCAGCGCCCGCACCTCCCTGGCTAGGTGTGCCTGATCGGCATAGCCGGTGCGTACCGCCGTGTCGGCGAACGCGGTCCCGGCGGCTGCCAGCGCCAGCGCAGACCGGAACCGCACGATCCGGCGCAGCACGGAGGGCCCGTAGCCGAACGCGTCCCGGCAGCGCCGGTGCAGGCTGCGTGGCGTGCAGCCCAGCGCGGCGGCGACACCGGAGACGTTCACATCGTCGTCGCGCAACCGCGCGACGACGATCCGCAACCCCGGGTCGGGTGGTGAAGCATCACGTAGCCGCCGTGTCACCGCGTCGACCAGCAGCGACGCCGGGTCACCACCGCCAGCGATCCGGGCCGCCAGCTCTCCCGCCTCCGGCCAGAACTCCTCGAGCGGCACCCGCTGGTCCCGCATCGCGTGCGCGGGTACACCGAGCAGGGGCGGTGCCGCGCCGGGCCGGAACCTGACGCCCACCAGCGACTGTCCAGGTGTCGCCGCGGCGAGGAATGCCGCGGTGTCCGGCCCGGCGACGTGCACTGCGCCGCCCGTCCAGATCAGGTCCATACAGCCGTCGGGAAGCACCCGCTGCCGCCGCGCGATGTCCCACGTCGTCGCGCCACAGGGCTGTCACCGTGCCCGCCAGCGGGGGCGGTGGGCGACGCTCCCGGTAGCCCACCACGTCATCGTCCCCTGGTGCGGCGGTGGGTGGCGAGCACGGTGGGCAGGATCAGGGCGAGCAGCGCAGCGGAGACGCCGAACGCGGCCTCGAAGCCCAGCGGTTGCGCGACCGCGCCGAGCCCGGTGGCGCCCACCCCCGTACCGGTGTCGTAGGCGATGTTCCACGCCGCGCTCGCCGCCCCGTAGCCCGCGGCCCCGGCGCTGCCGAACATCACCACCAGCGAGTCGTTCTGCACGACGCCGAAGCCGAGCCCGACCAGCGCGGCACCGCCCACGACGGCGAGGGCGGCGAGCGCGCCGGAACTTCCGGCGGCCAGCGCCTCGGCGACCATGCCGACCGCCGACAGGACCACCCCGACGCGCATGAGGCGGCCCGCCATGCCCCGCCGGTCGGTCAGCTCGCCAGCCGCGAGCCGGCCGAGCAGTGCCCCCGCGGTGGTCGCCAGCAGCGCGGCGGGCAGCAGCAGCCCGGGATCGGCGATGGCCAGCGGCAGGAAGGTGATCAGCCCGCCCTGGGCGATCGAGCAGGTCAGCATCGCCAGCCACGGTCCCGCGGCCGCCCGCATCGCGGTCCACCGCTGCGCGGGCGTCGTCTCATCGACGGCAGCCTCGGCCCGGCGTGGAACCCGGATCCACGGGACGGCCAGCACGGCCACCACCGGCAGGACCCCGGCCACCACGAACAGCGGGCCGAAGCCGACGAGGGCGGTCACGCTCACACCGGCGGGCAGCAGCACGAGCTGCGGCAGCCCCACCGCGAGCCCGTAGCGGGCCGAGGCGCGGCCCAACTCGGCGGACGGCACCAGCTCGGCGATCAACGCACTGCCCGCGACGGTCAGCAGCCCGAAGCCGACCCCCCGCACCAGCGACACCCCCAGCAGCAGCGGCAGCTCGGGCGCCAGTGCGTACAGCGGGGTCGGCGCGCCGAGCAGCACCATCCCGGCGGCGAGCACCGCGCGGTGCCCGACGCGGCGCAGCAACCACGGCACGCCCAGCTGGGTGCCCACGGTGGACGCCATGAGCACGCCGGTGGTGGCACCGGCGCCGAACTCGGCCACGCCGCCGGTCGACGCCCACAGCGGCACCACCGGCAGCAGCAGCGAGTAGCCGCCGAAGCCGGCGAACGAGGCCGCGAGCATCAGCCGGAACGAGCGGCTCCGCAGCCCCGGGGCTGCGCTCCGGGTGGCCGCGGACAGGCTCACCGCCGACGTCGCAGCAGCGCCTCGGACCCGGCCGGCTCGTCGGGGTCGATGTCCAGCGCGGTCATGATCCGGGCGAGCATCAGGTAGTGCCCCGCAACGAGGGACAGCTCCACCACCCCGCGGTCGTCGAGATGCTCGGCGACCGCGGCGTAGGTCTCGTCGTCGACCTCACCCGCCACCAGTGCCGCGGTGAATTCCAGTGCGGCGCGGGCCGCGTCGTCGAACCCGTCCAGGCAGCCCCGCTGCAGCGCGTCGATCTGCTCGGCGCTGACCCCTGCGTCCAGCGCGATCGGCACGTGCTGCTCCCATTCGTAGCGCGCGGCGAGGCGCCCGACCTGCAGGATCACCAGCTCGCGCAGCGCCGGGTCCAGCGCAAGCTCACCGAGCAGCGCACCGCCGAAGCGCAGCCACGGCACGAACGCCGTCTCGGCGTGGGCGAGCAGCCGGAACACGTGCAGCGGCGGCAGCTTCGCCAGCCGTCCTGCCACCGCGTCCGGGGCGTCGTCGGGGTCGAGGTAGGGAACGCGCGCCATGCCCGGCACGCTACCCGCGCGGCTGCGGGCGTCCGGCGCGGTGGCCGGGGCCGACCTGGCAGGATCCGCAGGCATGCCGGTCGGCACCGACACGATCACGCCGATGTGGCGGGGCGTCGTCGTGCTCCGCCTGGTGTGCGCCGCCTTCGCCTGCGGGGCGATCGTCGAGAACAGCGGCGGCTACGCCCGCCCCGACGCCGGCTGGGCGGTGCTCGTCGCGATCCTCGGGTGGACGGCCGTCACCAGCATCGCCTACAGCCGTGACGCCGGGCGGCGGATCGCGGTGATCGCGGTCGACCTCGTCGTCACGCTGGCGCTGATGGCCTCGTCGGCGTGGGTGTTGTCGGCCGACCAGCTCGCCCAGGTCACCGAGAGCACGCCGCTGCTGACCACCGTGTGGTCGGTCGGCCCGGTGGTCGCCGCGGCGGTGCACGTCGGCCGGATCGGCGGGGTGAGCGCAGGCGTTGCCGTCTCGCTGGTGAACTGGCTGGTGCGCGGCTTCTTCTCCACCGACATCGCCCGCGACACCGTGCTGCTCGTCGGCACCGGGTTCGTGCTCGGCCTGGCGGCCGTCACCGCCCGCCGCGCCGAGGACCAGCTGCGCCGCGCCGTCCGGGCGGAGGCGGCCACCGCGGAGCGGGAACGGCTCGCGCGGTCCATCCACGACGGGGTGCTGCAGGTGCTCGCCCGGGTGCGCACCCGCAGCGACGGGTTGGGTGGCGAGGCCGCGGAGCTGGCCCGGCTGGCGGGCGAGCAGGAGATCGCGCTGCGCGCGCTGGTCTCGGCGGCACCGCCGGGCTCGGCTACCACCGGGGAGGCCGACCTGGGCTCGGCAATGCAGCTGCTCGCCGGCGCGGGCGTGGCCGTGTCGGTCCCCGCCGAGGCCGTGCCGCTTCCCGCGAGCGACGTCGAGGAGCTGGTCGCCGTCGCGCGGGAGGCGCTGTCGAACACCGAGCGTCACGCCGGGCCCGACGCCGAGTCGTGGCTGCTGGTGGAGGATCTCGGTGACGAGGTCGTGCTCACAGTGCGCGACGACGGCGAGGGGATCGCCGACGGCCGGCTCGACGATGCGAAGACGGACGGCCGGATGGGGGTGTCGCGCTCGATCCGTGGCCGGGTGGCCGATCTCGGCGGCATGCTGCGCCTGGACACCGGGCCCGGCTGCGGCACAGAGTGGGAGGTGCGGCTGGCCAGGAAGGTGGTGGGCCGGTGACGATGAGCGTGATGGTGGTCGACGACCACCCGATCTGGCGCGACGGGGTGGCCCGCGATCTGTCCGAGCGCGGCTTCGACGTGGTCGCCACCGCACCGGACGGTGCGGCAGCGGTGCGCATCGCCCCGGCGGTTCGTCCGGACGTCGTGCTGATGGACCTGCACTTCGCCGCCGGCGGCCCGCCCGGGGCCGCCGCCACCCGGGAGATCCTCGCGGCGCTCCCGGGTACCCGGGTGCTGGTGCTGTCGGCCTCCGGGGAGCATGGAGCTGACCCGCTACGCCATCGAGCACGGCTTCGACGAGTAGGTGGCTGCCCGGGGTACCCCGAACCCGGTGCGCCGCGCGAGCTCAGTCCAGCGCCCGGCGCAGGAAGCCGCGGATCCCGAGCAAGCACAGCACGGTGGTCGATCCGACGGCCACCAGCACGCACAGCCACAGCGGCAGGTGCGGCACGCCCGGAACCAGCGACGCCCTGATCCCCTCGCTGACGTAGGTGAGCGGGTTGAGCGCGCAGACGACCTGGAACCACCGCAGGTCGGCAAGTCCGAGGAACGGGAACTGCACCGAGCCAGTGAAGATCAGCGGCGCGAAGACCACCGAGAACAGCACGTTGATGCGGCGTGCCGGCACGGCCGTGCCGATCGCGAGTCCCATCGCCCCGCCCAGCACTGCGCCGAGCACTGTCATCCCGAACGCCGGTGCGAGCCCCGACACCGGCCACGACACGTCCTCGAGCACGACGAACCCGACGGGCACCATCGCCAGCGAGGCCAGCAGCCCCCGCGCCGCCCCGTAAACGATCTTCTCGACGCGACCAGCGGGAGCGGGATCGGGGCCAGCAGCCGGTCCTCGATCTCGCGGGTCCAGGCGAAGTCGAGCACGAGGGGGAATGCGACGCTCTGCAGCCCGCCGAAGAACGCGTTGAGCGCGAGCAGGCCGGGCAGGATGATCTGCCCGTAGTCGTCCGAGACGAATCCCGCCCCGGTGAGCACCACGGCGAAGATGAACAGGAAGAAGAACGGCTGGATCAGCGTCTGGGCCGCGAAGCTGGGCAGCTCCCGGCCGGTGACGTGGATGTCGCGGCCCAGCACCGCACCGAACGCGCGCAGCGGGCTCGTCGCGGGCGCGGTCATCGCAGCTCTCGTCCCGTCAGGTGGATGAAGACGTCCTCCAGGCTCGGCTCGCCCAGTGACAGATCCGTGACGGTGGTGCCGCGGTCAGTGAGCGTGCCGACCACCGCGCCGAGCAGCGCGGTGGGCTCGCCGTCGACGTAGATCCGAAGACGGGACAGCCCCATCGCGTCGATGGTGGTGGCCGTGGGCGGGGCCGCCACGGCCGCCGCCCCGTCGCCTGACACGCCGGGCCACGGGTCCGGGCCGCCCGCCGGTGCCGTCACTACCTGCTCGACACGCTGTACCCCCGCGACCGCCGACAGTGCGTCGGCCAACGACCCCGCCGCAGCGCCCTCGGCACGCACACTCGCCTCGATCGTCGCGCTGCCGGGCAGCGAGCGGATCAGCCCGAGCGGGGTGTCCAGCGTGAGCAACCTGCCGTGGTCGACGATGCCGACACGGTCGGAGAGCTTCGCCGCCTCGTCCATGTCGTGAGTGGTGAGCACGACGGTGACTCCCTCGTCGCGCAGCCCGCGGATCTGGTCGTGTACGAACAGCCGCGCCTGTGGATCCAATCCGGTGGAGGGCTCGTCGAGGAAGAGCACCTCCGGGCGGTGCATCAGCCCT
>WHSY01000269.1 GCA_009379815.1 Pseudonocardiaceae bacterium | reverse complement strand
GGATGGTCTTCCGGCACCTCGACGAGCACGATGCGCACGCCGTCGGGGTCGAGCACCCACATCTCGACCAGCCCCCACGGCTCGCGCTCCGGTGCCCGCAGCACGGTGCCGCCCGCGGCCTGCAGTCTTTCGTGCTCGGCCTGGATGTTCCTGACCTGGAGCCAGATCGCGACGTCGGCCCCGGCGCCGCCGCTGCCGCGTCCTGCGACCTCCAGGAAGCCCTGGCCGAGGAAGAACACCAGCCCCGGATCGTCGGGCGGCCCGAACTCGCGGTACACGGCGAGACCGAGGACGTCGCGGTAGAAGCGGCGGCTGCGTTCCGGGTCGGACGGGCGGACGAGGATGCGGCTGCTCAGGACCTCCATGGGCGGTCTCCTCCCGGTAGCCTGCCGATCCACGCTAACGAAGATGGATGCGGCCGGCTCCGGCCTCGACCCGGCCGACGCGGTGCGGGTCACGAACCCGCTCGACGTCGACGTGCCGCTCCTGCGCACCTCGTTGCTCCCCGGCCTCCTGGCCGCCCTCGCCCACAACGCCGCCCGCCGCAACCGGGAGCCGCCGGGCACCAGCCCGTGCTCGGCGAGCTCGCGGGCCCCGGGCAGCATCGGCACGGCGGCGACGTCGAGCACGGCGTCCACCGCGGACGCCTCGGCCATGCGGGCCAGATGGCCGAGCAGCCCGAACCCGGTGATGTCGGTGGCGCCGGATGCATCCGCGGCGACGGCGGCCGCGCTCGCGGCCGCGTTCGGGGTGGTCATCGCCTCGATCGCGGCCCGCTCGCTCTCGGCGGGCGCGACGTCCTGCTTGATCGCGGTGGCCACCACCCCGGTGCCCAGCGGCTTGGTGAGTACGAGCACGTCACCGGGGCGCATCCCCGCGTTGGTGAGCAGCCGGT
>WHSY01000268.1 GCA_009379815.1 Pseudonocardiaceae bacterium | reverse complement strand
AGCATCGACGGCAGCACGGCGTGGCAGCACCAGAGCGTCGGCCACAGCGAGCGGGCTATCTCGCGCTCGACCTCCACAGCGGAGAACCGATCGAACGGCGCGACTCGCAGCGCGCCCCCGACGTTGTTGACCAGGACATCGGCGGGTCCGAAGTGCTCGGCTGCGCCGGCAACGAACGTGCGCGCACCGTCAGCCGTCGCCAAGTCAGCCGAGACCACTGCAGCGTCGCCACCGTCGGCGCGGACCAGGTCGGCGACGGCAGCAGCGGGTTCATCGGCGATGTCACCTATCACCACCCGCGCACCCTCGCGGGCAAGACGTCGCGCTACCGCCTTGCCGATGCCTTGCGCACCGCCGGTGACGATGACGACCTTGCCCCGGAAGCGTCCCGGTGAGACGTGCGTCATGGTCCCTCCGCCGTCCGTGCCGTGCAAGTCATGACGCACTCACCGAACTCTTGGGAAGCCACCCGCACGGTCATGCCTGCTGCGAGGTCAATCGGTGCGGTGATTCCACCGGTGAGAACGATCATGCCCGGCTGCACGCGTTCCCCGGCCTGGTGCAGGGCGCGTACCAGCCACGCGACCGCTGCCGCAGGCGAGCCCATCGCCGCGTCGCCCGTGCCGCTGCGTTCCTGCTGATCCCAGGTCATCGTGAGGCTCCAGTCCGCAGCGGACCCGGTGGGTTCGTGCCACGGGCCGGTGAGGTAGCGCGCGGCCGACGAACCGTCCGCGACGTTGTCCTCCCAGGTGAACGAGTAGCTCCTCCAGCGCGGATCGACGACCTCGATGGCGACGGCCCACGAACCGGCTGAGACGACATCATCGGCGGCGAGGTGCTGGCCGGCCAGTGTGGCGTTGGCACGGAACGCGAACTCCGGTTCCGCCTTCGGATGGATC
>WHSY01000267.1 GCA_009379815.1 Pseudonocardiaceae bacterium | reverse complement strand
CCCATCGGCAGTTATCCGGCGTGTAGTCACCGCCCCCATCCTTCCGGTCGATCGAGTATTCCGGTCCGGGACGGCGCCCCATGTCGGCGAGGAAGTTCTCGAAGCTGTTTTCCCACCGCTCGCAGACCTTGATGTCGCGGGCACCGTACCAGCGGTAGCTGAGATGCTTCGGGTTCGTGCAGCGCTCGCGCATCCCGCGCCAGACCTGGTATTCCGGCGACAGCCCGTCTCGCCGCGAGCCCTCGCCGTGCGTGAGGTTCCGCGCGGTCACGACATCGCGCTGCTTGCATCCGCAACTCTGCGTATGGCCGGTGCGAAGCCGATTCCCTTGCGCGACCGTCTCGGCCCCGCAGTCGCAACGGCAGCGCCATTGGGCGAATTGAACATTCGGCCGGTAGATGTAATTCGCCGCACGCTCAACGACGACGAGCCGTCCGAACCGCTGCCCTGTGAGGTCGATCAGTTTCCCCATGCCGGGGACGATATTTTAACCGTGACGATTTTGCAACAATGAGTTACGGAAGGCGTAAGCCTCAGTCGAACCCGATCTTCCATGTCGACCGGCGGAAGAACACCAGCCAGAGAAACCGGCGGCCCGGCCAGCGGAGGAACCGCATCAGCCGATCACCTTCGGGCATGTGTCGACGTGCGGGCCGTGATAGGCGCGGCAGTCCGGGCAGAACCATGCGGCTGTCGCTGGCGGCGACGAGCCCATCTCTGACTGGACGCGGCTCAGGTGCCGCTCGGCTACGGCCCGCATGTCGTCGATGATGGTATGCGTCATCGGCGCGGGTGCGGGCTGTTCGAGGTCGCGCTTCATGCGCTCGGCTTCTTCAAGGATTTTTTGCCGGCGGCGGCGGTGCGTAATGTCATCCAGCGCAGCGCGCTCGTCCGGATTGAGGC
>WHSY01000266.1 GCA_009379815.1 Pseudonocardiaceae bacterium | reverse complement strand
GGCAGCCGAGCCGCTCGACGAGCTCCCGCACCGCGGCCCCCGCCGGGATCGCCTCGGGACCGACCAGCACGACCGGCCGGCGAGCCCGCTCGGCCAGAGCGCGTGCCCGGCGCAGCTCCGGGCCGCCGGTGCCCGGTGGCTCGGGCGGCACGCCCGGGGGGTCGTCTCCCGGCACGCTGGGGTCGAAGTCCAGGTGTACGCCGCCGGCCGGCGCCCGGAGCGCGAGCGCCAACGCCGCCCCGACGACGTCCCCGGGTCTCCGATCCCCCAGGGTGCCGCTCCACTTGGTGATCGGGGCGGTCAGCCGGGTCTGGTCGAACCGCTGGCGGGCGACCCGATGCGCCTCCGCGCCCGGTACGGCGTCGCTGACCAGCAGCAGCGGGAACCGGTCCAGCGTCGCCTGGGCCAGACCGTTCGCGGCGGACGTCACACCCGGCCCCCGGGTGACCACACACACTCCCGGCACCCCGGACAGCAGTCCGTAGGTGCCCGCCATGATGCAGGCCGCCGTCTCCCCGTGGGCCAGTACGAACCGCATGCCGGCGGCCCCGGCGGCACCGATCATGTCGAGGTTGGGGCCGCCGCCCGGCAGGCCGAAGAGGGTATCGACGCCGGCCCGGTCGAGTTCGGCGGCGAGGACCTCGGCAAGCGCCCGCGCCCCTCCGGGAGAGCCGGGGCATGACTGCATCGGATCAGTCGAGCAGCTCGACGGTGACGAACCGCAGCACGGTCTCCCCGACGTTCTCCAGATCGTGAATCATCGGGCTGTCCGGCGTGTGCTCCAGGTAGTTGGTGTCCCCGACCTCGTACTCGCGCACCTGGTAGGTGCCGTCGGAGAAGCGCTGCAGGCCGGTACCGGCGTCGACGACCGTCCAGAAGTAGCGGCACACGTGCGCGTGGAAGGCGCC
>WHSY01000265.1:621-909 GCA_009379815.1 Pseudonocardiaceae bacterium | reverse complement strand
TGTTCGAGCAACTGCGCGATCCACATCGAGTCCGCAACATCGGTCTTGCGGCCGGGCACATTCCGCAGGTGCTCGGCGTTGATCACCCACACCGGGAAGTGGTCCTCCAGCACGTAGTAGACCGGCTTCCAGTACACACCGGTCGATTCCATCCCGACCAGGGTCACCTGCTCCGTGGTCAGCCAGTCCGACATCTCCTCAAGTCGACCGGTCACCGTGGCGAACGTCCGCGTCTCTGAACGACGCACACCCCCCGGCCCCGGTCGCCGCACCGTGGCCACCACCGTG
>WHSY01000265.1:0-611 GCA_009379815.1 Pseudonocardiaceae bacterium | reverse complement strand
CAACACATCCATCCCGCCGCACCCCTTCCCATGTCGATGGCAGGGGCCGCCCGGAGGGAACCTGTCGATCAAGAAACTGAGGTACGCGCTCGAAGCAGCAGGTCAGGGTGCCTCAGGTTCCCCGCGTCACACTTTTTTACGGGCTCACGGCACCAAGCAGCACCGACGTCGGAACCGGACGGCCGCACCGATTCTCATGTGGCCAGGGTGCCGGCGCCAGCCGGCATGATCACTTTTTTCAGAAACTCCTTTTCCATGCGCAGCTCGCGGTTTTCCCGCTCCAGTTCACGCAGCCGCGCCCGATCCGACACATCCAGCGGCGGCTCCTCACCGGCGTGCTCGGTCCGATACTTATTCACCCAATTGCCCAGCGTGCCCTCATTGATCCCCAGCTCCCGGGCCACCTCGGCGATCGGCCGCGAGGTCTCGATCACCATCTTCACAGCCTCGTCGCGAAACTCGGGAGTGAACTTCCTCCGTAGTTGCCGCACCTTCTCCTCCATCACGGATCATGATCCCAGTGGGACCACTGTCCGGAGGACCAGGGGCACGCCCGTCCGGCTGATCGCGGTCGCGCCTTGGGCGTAGAGGAGGACGAGCAGGCCGGCGAG
>WHSY01000264.1:362-910 GCA_009379815.1 Pseudonocardiaceae bacterium | reverse complement strand
ACTCCCACAGCTGGCTGCCCGCCGGGAAGTCCGCGACGTGCAGGTAGCGCTCCGGCACCGCGCGGTGCCTGCCGCCGCCCGCCCCGGTGTGGGTGAACAGCAGGTAGCAGCCCCGGCAGGTGCACAGAATCGACCGGTTTCGCAGGTCGATCACGTGCCCGTGGTCCGCAACGATCGGCTCGGCGCACATTTCGCACTGCTCGCCCGGCGCCGGTGGCGGCGGGCGTTGCAGGAAGCGGCGCAGGCCGATCGTGCTCATCTCGGCTCCGGTACCGGGCATTCCAGCGTGGTCAGTGGGAGCAGCTGCCTGCCGTCCGACGCGGGTCCCGCATCGGCAGGCGCGGTCGGGCCGGGTTCGGCAACACCGGCGACGTCGATGTCCTCGATCTCCGGGGCGGCATCGCGCACCGCCTTCTCGATGGCGTACTTGGCCGTGATCGTCGACGACGGACATCCGTCGCAGTTGCCGGTGAGCCGCAGCCGCACGATGCCCTGCTCGTCGATGCCGAGCAGTTCGACGTCACCGGCGTGCGCGCCGAGGTAGGGCC
>WHSY01000264.1:0-352 GCA_009379815.1 Pseudonocardiaceae bacterium | reverse complement strand
GCAGGTCGTGCAGCACCAG
Source organism: Pseudonocardiaceae bacterium (assembly GCA_009379815.1). Lineage (GTDB taxonomy): Bacteria > Actinomycetota > Actinomycetes > Mycobacteriales > Pseudonocardiaceae > WHSY01. Next base: position 333 of record WHSY01000264.1, on the reverse strand, counting down.
CAGGCCGGTGACGACCGGATCGGCGGCCAGCGTGCCCAGCAGGTCGCGGTCCTGTTCGCCGAGTAGTTCGACGATCCGGGCGAGCCCGCCGCCGTAGAACTCCATCAGCGCCCGTACCAGCTCCGCGGCCGTGTCGGGCGCCGAGGCGCCGGGGTCGGCGAGCTCACCGAGCAGTGCTTCGATGCGCTCGCTGACCCCGGCCAGATCCGTGCCCGGCGCCATCGGTCACATACCCTGGTTGAACGCGTGCGGTGTGTGCAGTTTCTCCAGCACATGCCCGTTGCCGGTGTACATGTGCACCCCGCACGGCAGGCACGGGTCGAAGCTGCGCAC
>WHSY01000263.1 GCA_009379815.1 Pseudonocardiaceae bacterium | reverse complement strand
AGTCTCCGTCGACCTGGGTGACGTGATGACGAAGTCGGCGACGGCCGTGCAGGTGAACTCCCAAGTACCGCTGGTCGCGTCGGTCGTCGCGGCCGAGGGCGGCTCGGGTGAGGACGGCGACGTCACGTACTCCACCGCGGCGCCGAGCCTCAGCTCGCCGGCTTCGGTGGCAATGGTGCCGTCGTCGAAGGTCGACGCGTCGCTGCAGCTCACCGCGCCGACCAAGGACGCGCAGGTCGACGTGCGCGCCCTCGGGTCCGGGGTCTCGGCGCCGAAGCGGGTAAAGATCGGCGCGGGCAAGACGGCGCCCGTCAAGCTGCGGGCGCCGTCCGGCTCGTCGACCTACGGTGTGCTGGTCACGCCGCGTGACGGCAGCGGCCCGGTGTACGGGTCACGACTGATGACCGCGAAGCCCGGGGAGGGGCCGCTGCTGACCACGCTGCCGCTGGTGCCCGGTGCCCGTCAGGTGTCGCTGCCACCCGTGGTGCCCGAGGTCGGCGCCGGCGTGCCGCGCTGATCCCGCCGCCGGCGCACCCCGCGAAATTCGGCGCGAACCGAGGTCACGCGCGGTCGAGCAGTGGACCGGTGCGCAGGGCCTTGGCCCGCAGCCGGCGGGGGAGCAGGTCCACGTAGATGGTGCCGTCGAGATGGTCGGTCTCGTGCTGCAGGCAGCGGGCGAAGTATGCGGGGTCGTCCTCCTCGACGGCGGCCGCCCGGGCGAGCGGGTAGTGGTGCCCGGGCAGCGAGAGGCAGCCCTCCTCTGCGGTGAGGGGAGTGTCGTCCAGCACGGTGAGCTCTGGGTTCGCGACGCAGCCCTCGGTGCCGTCGTGCATGTCGTACACGAAGAGTCGCAACGGCACGCCGATCTGGGGTGCGGCCAGCCCGACGCCCGGTGCCTTCCGCATGGGGACCG
>WHSY01000262.1:243-914 GCA_009379815.1 Pseudonocardiaceae bacterium | reverse complement strand
AGGCGCTCGAAGAGCTGCGCGGGCAACTGGCCCAGGCAGCCGAGGAGCGCTCGATGCTGCGGCAGCAGACCGGCGGCAGCGCCGAGCGGGTGCGCGAACTGGGCGAGACGCTCGAGGCGCAGCGCCTGGAGGTGCTGGACCACTTCCGCCGCTGGGCGGAGGCCGACATGCGGGCCGGGCGGCAGCAGATCGAGGAGATCCAGCGCGCCAGCCGCGTCGCCCACGACCTGATGCTGCGGCTCGCCGAGCGGCTGGTCGACGCGCAGACTCCGCTCGGCGCCGCCCGCCGCCCGGATGGTGACGCGTGCGGGCCGCATGGCTGGGTAGTCGCCGACGCAGTCGTCGGCGGTGCGCACCTCGACCCGGTCGATGAGGGCGGCGACGCGCGGGTCCCTGCGCGCCTCCGCCTCGAACTGGGCGAGGCCGACCTCGCCGTGGAGCAGCGTGATCGCCACAGCGTAGGGAATGCTCATCTGCGCGTCGAGCAGATCCCCCACGCGGCGCAGGTCATGCCGCGCGGCCGCGGTGAACGTCTCGACCGTGACGGATTCGATCGTCTCCGCGTCGATAGGATCGCGCTCCTGGATCGCCAGCACCGCGTCGATCGGCCCGTGCAGGTGGCGGCAGCACGGGTAGGGCTTCACGTAGGTCCGCAGCATCCGCCACTCGCT
>WHSY01000262.1:0-233 GCA_009379815.1 Pseudonocardiaceae bacterium | reverse complement strand
GGCCGGTCAGGCCGCGCGCCGCGAGCTCCGCGCTGACCAGACCCTCACGTGCGGCCTTGCCGGCGTGGAAGCGCTTCACCTCGGCACCCCGCCCGAGGAACTCGAACAGACCGCTCGCATGCGACCCCGCCAGGCCGAGCGCGTTGCCCATGACCTCGGCGTCCGCGCCGAGCAGCGTGGCCACCCCCGCCGCCGCGCCGAAGACGCCGGCGGTCGGCGTGTTGTGGAACCCG
>WHSY01000261.1 GCA_009379815.1 Pseudonocardiaceae bacterium | reverse complement strand
GACTCCGAGCTGGTGCCGCAGGGGGTAAGCGCCGAGCTGATCGCCGACCACTGGTCCCTATCCCGGCAACAGCTGGATGAGATAGCGGTCTCCTCTCACGAACGCGCCGCGATTGCCCGGTCCAGTGGGCTCTTCACCGAGGAGATTGCCCCGATCTCGACCGGGTCTGGCCGTGTCGAGCAGGACCAGGGCATTCGGCCGGGAACCACGCTGGAGCGCCTCGCACAGCTGTCCTCACCGTTTCGGGAAGGCGGGGTGGTGACGGCGGGGAACGCCTCGCAGATTTCCGACGGGGCTGCGGCCCTGCTCATCACGACCAGCGAGAAGGCCGCTCAGCTCGGTCTGAAGCCATGGGCCAGGTTCCACACCTTCGCCACCCAAGGCGTCGATCCCATCATGATGCTCACCGGACCCATACCGGCGACTGCGAAGGTGCTCAAGCGCGCGGGCCTGGACATCGGCGAGATCGGAGCCTTCGAGGTCAACGAGGCGTTCGCCTCCGTGCTCGGCGCTTGGTACGCCGAGACCGCTGCTGAGCCGAAGCTGACCAACCCGCTCGGTGGCGCTATCGCGCTGGGGCATCCGCTCGGCGCCTCCGGCGCCCGGCTGACCACCACACTGGTGCATCACATGCGACGGGAGGGAATCCGCTACGGGCTCCAGGTCATGTGCGAAGGAGGCGGCATGGCCAACGCGACGATCCTGGAAGTGCCGTGACCACGGCGCGCCCGGCCGCCGTGGTCACGGGAGGCTCGCGGGGGATCGGGTTGGCGATCGCCCGGCGGCTGCTCGACGACGCCATCGACGACGACGTCGAGACCCCTCGAGCGCATCGACGAGCTGCACCGCCGTCGCCGGGGATCGGCCTCACCCCGTGAACGCCAGCGGGCGACCACGGTCCTCGCCGAGGTGCTC
>WHSY01000260.1 GCA_009379815.1 Pseudonocardiaceae bacterium | reverse complement strand
CGCACCGACCGGCACCACCACCGCCCGGTCGCCGACGACACCACGGCCGCGGAGGCGATCAAGGTATTGACGCGCGGGCATCAGAGCCTGATCTGGGCCCGTAACCGGCACACCAACACGTTGCGGTCGTCGCCGCGGGAGTACTACCCGGCAGCATTAGAAACCTTCCACGACCTGCACGACCGGGACACCCCGGCGATACTGGGCAAGGCACCCTCCCCGGCCGAAGCCACCCCGGCTGCCACTGTCCCAGATCCGTGCAGCGCTCAAGCGCGGCGGCCGCAGACGCTATCTCGATACTCGAGCGACCGAGATTCAGGCCGAGCCTCGCACCCAGCAGCTGACCACCCCCGAACCGGTCGCCGCCGCGTTCGCCGCCACCACCACCGCCACCGTCGGCATCATCGGCGAACTCAACAAGCAGATCGAAGAACCCGAGCACACCCTGGTCGAGCATTTTGAACAGCACCCGGACGCCGCCACCACCCCTCCCAGCCAGCACCCGGTACTGTGCCCGGCACCCGGGTGCTCGGCGAGTTCGGGGACGACCCCGACCGCTACACCAACCCCAAGTCTCGCAAGAACTACGCCGGAACCCCACCGTTGACCGTCCCCTCCGGCAACAAACGCGCCGTGCTCACCCGCCACGTGCGCAACAAACGGCTCTACGACACCATCAACCAGCGGGCATTCTGCTCACTCACCACCAACCCCGGACGCCGGGCGTTCAACGACCAACGACGAACCGCCGAAGACCTGCACCACCAAGCGCTCCGCGCCCTCGGCAACCGCCTCGTCAGCATCCCGCACACCTGCCTACGCCACCACAGCCTCTACGACGAACACACCGCCTGGGCCCACAACCACGACCCCCAAACCAACGCAGCTTGACGAACTACAACCCTGGGGTGTCTAACC
>WHSY01000025.1:22144-53338 GCA_009379815.1 Pseudonocardiaceae bacterium | reverse complement strand
GCTTCGATCGAAGACCGGTCCTCGTCCCTCCCTCGCCGGTGCCGCCCGTGGCCGTGCCGCGAGGAGGAGCAGTCTTGACAGACCCCACAACCACCGCCGACGCCACCGTCCACGAGACCACCGCCGTGCTGGACAACGGCGCCTTCGGCACCCGCACGGTCCGGTTCGAGACCGGCCGGCTGGCCCGGCAGGCCGCCGGATCAGTCGTGGGCTACCTCGACGACGAGACCATGCTGCTGTCTGCCACCACCACGTCCAAGCAGCCCAAGGAGCAGCTGGACTTCTTCCCGCTCACGGTGGACGTCGAGGAGCGGATGTACGCCGCGGGCCGCATCCCCGGCTCCTTCTTCCGCCGGGAGGGCCGGCCCTCGACCGACGCGATCCTGACCTGCCGGCTGATCGACCGGCCGCTGCGCCCGTCGTTCGTCGAGGGTCTTCGCAACGAGGTGCAGGTCGTCATCACCGTGATGAGCCTGCACCCGTCCGACCCCTACGACGTGCTGGCGATCAACGCAGCCTCGGCGTCCACGCAGCTGTCGGGGCTGCCGTTCTCCGGCCCGGTCGGCGCCACCCGGATGGCGCTGATCAGCCAGGAGGAGGGGCCTGCCGGCTGGGTGGCGTTCCCGACCCACGAGCAGTTGCAGCGCGCGGTCTTCGACATGGTCGTGGCCGGCCGGGTGGTCGGCGACGGCTCCGACGCCGACGTGGCGATCATGATGGTCGAGGCGGAGGCTACCGACTCGACCGTCGAGCTCGTCGGCGGCGGCACGCAGGCGCCCACCGAGGAGGTCGTCGCCGCCGGGCTGGAGGCCGCCAAGCCGTTCATCCGCACGCTGTGTGCGGCACAGCAGCGGCTCGCCGACAGCGCGGGGCAGGTGACCGGGGACTACCCGACCTTCCCCGCCTACCAGCCCGACGTGTTGGAGGCGGTCCGCGACGCGGTATCCGACGACCTGACCCGCGCGCTGACGATCGCGGGCAAGCAGGAGCGGGAGAACCGGCTCGACGAGATCAAGGCCGAGTGCCTGGAGCGGCTCGGGGAGGCGTTCGAGGGCCGGGACAAGGAGATCGGCGCCGCGTTCCGGACGGTGACCAAGGCCGCCGTGCGGCAGCGCATCCTGCGCGACAAGGTGCGCATCGACGGGCGGGGCATCACCGACATCCGCCCGCTGTCGGCCGAGGTCGAGGTCGTCCCGCGGGCGCACGGCTCGGCGCTGTTCGAGCGCGGCGAGACCCAGATCCTGGGCATTACGACGCTGAACATGCTGCGCATGGAGCAGCAGATCGACTCGCTGGGTCCGGAGACCCGCAAGCGCTACATGCACAACTACAACTTCCCGCCCTACTCGACGGGTGAGACGGGCCGCGTCGGCTCGCCCAAGCGCCGTGAGATCGGGCACGGCGCGCTGGCCGAGCGGGCCCTGATCCCGGTGCTGCCCAGCCGTGACGACTTCCCCTACGCGATCCGGCAGGTGTCCGAGGCGCTGAGCTCCAACGGGTCCACCTCGATGGGTTCGGTGTGCGCGTCGACCATGTCGCTGCTCAACGCCGGCGTACCACTGCGGGCGTCGGTGGCCGGTATCGCGATGGGCCTGGTGTCCGGTGAGGTCGACGGGTCGGAGGCGTTCGTCGCGCTGACCGACATCCTCGGTGCCGAGGACGCCTTCGGCGACATGGACTTCAAGGTCGCAGGCACGAGCGAGTTCGTCACCGCGCTGCAGCTCGACACCAAGCTCGACGGCATCCCGTCCGAGGTGCTCGCCGCCGCGCTGTCGCAAGCCCGCGACGCCCGCCTGACCATTCTCGACGTGATGGCAGAGGCGATCGGCGAGCCGGACGCGATGAGCCCGTACGCACCGCGGGTCACTGCGATCCAGGTGCCGGTCGACAAGATCGGCGAGGTCATCGGCCCGAAGGGCAAGATGATCAACTCGATCACCGAGGAGACCGGCGCGGACATCTCGATCGAGGACGACGGCACCATCTACGTCGGCGCCGCCGACGGGCCGTCGGCCGAGGCCGCGATCGACATGATCAACGCGATCGCCAACCCGCAGCTTCCCAAGATCGGGGAGCGCTACCTGGGCACCGTGGTCAAGACCGCGGCGTTCGGCGCGTTCGTCTCGCTGGTGCCGGGCAAGGACGGCCTCGTGCATATCTCGAAGCTGGGCAACGGCAAGCGGATCGGCAAGGTCGAGGACGTCGTCAAGGTGGGCGACAAGCTGCGTGTCGAGGTCGCCGACATCGACAACCGAGGCAAGATCAGCCTGGTCCCGGTCAGCGAGAGCGACACGGCCGACACGGCCGACACGGCCGACACGGCCGACACGGCCGAGGCGGGCGACACGGCCGAGACGGGCGCCGCGCCCGAGGCCCCGGCCACCGCGTGACCACGTTCCGCACATGACACGGCGGCAGCAGGCCGCGGGCACCCCGGGTGGCCGCGGCCTGTCGCGTCCCGGCCACACCACCGTGCTGCAACGCCGTGCCGACGGTGGCGAGGTGCGCCGTACCGTGCTGGCGTCGGGGTTGCGGGTCATCACCGACGAGATCCCCGGCGTGTGCTCGGCTGCGGTCGGGATGTGGGTCGGCGTCGGTTCCCGGGACGAGCGCCCACCGGTGGCCGGCGCGGCGCACTACCTCGAGCACCTGCTGTTCAAGGGCACCGCCCGGCGCAGCGCCGCGCAGATCGCCGAGGAGATCGACACGGTCGGCGGGGAGCTCAACGCGTTCACGGCCAAGGACCACACCTGCTACTACGCCCACGTCCTCGACGGCGACCTCGACCTGGGCGTCGACCTGGTCTGCGACGTGCTGGCCGACGCGCGGCTGCACCCCGCCGACGTCGATCTGGAGCGCGGGGTGCTGCTCGAGGAGATCGCCATCCGCGACGACGATCCCGAGGACCTGCTCCACGACGAGTTCGCCGCGGCGCTGCTGGGCAGCCATCCGCTCGGACGCCCGGTGCTGGGCACCGAGTCCTCGGTCGCCGGGATGGGCCGCGACGCACTGCACCGGTTCTACCGGCGGCGCTACACACCGGAGCGGATGGTGCTCGCTACGGCGGGCAATGTCGCGCACGGCGACGTGCTGCGTGCCGTGGAGCGCAGCTTCGGCCACCGGCTCCACCGTGCCGGGCAGCCCGTGACGTCGCGGCGGGGCCGGGCCCGGCCGACGGGCACCCACCGGCTGGTGCTGCGCACCGACGACTCGGAGCAGGCGCACCTGATGCTCGGCGTGCGCGGTCTCGACCGTCACGACGAGCGCCGATACGCGCTGGGCGTGCTCGACGCCGCGCTCGGCGGCGGGATGAGCTCGAGGCTGTTCCAGCAGGTTCGCGAGCAGCGCGGGCTCGCCTACTCGGTGTACTCCGCGACGGCCGGCTACGCCGATGCCGGCATGCTGTCGGTGTATGCGGGGTGCGGTCCCGAGCGGTTGGGCCAGGTGGTCGCCGTGGTGAGCTCGGTGCTGGCCGACATGGCGGCCGGTGGGCTGACCGATGCCGAGCTCGCCCGGGGCAAGGGCCAGCTGCGCGGTGCCCTCGTGCTCGGTGCCGAGGACACCGGCTCGCGGATGATGCGTCTCGGCGCCTCGGAGCTGCACCATGCGGAGCACCGGACCGTCGAGCAGGTCCTGGAGCGAATCGACGCGGTCACCGGGGAGCAGGTGGCCGCGCTGGCACGCCAGCTGCTGCGGCGTCGGCTCACCGCTGCGGTCGTCGGGCCGTACCCTCACGCCGACGACCTGCCCGCCGAGCTCAGGGAGTTGATCGCATGACCCCGCCGTCGCAGACCGCGCCCCGATCCGAGGAGAACCCGATCCGAGTCGGAGTGATCGGCGCGCGCGGCCGGATGGGCACGGAGGTGTCCCGGGCCGTCGACGAGGCCGAGGACACCGAGCTCGTCGCCATGGTCGACACCGGCGACTGGATGTTCAACGTCGCCGACGCCGGTGCCGAGGTCGTGGTCGACTTCACCCACCCCGACGTCGTGATGGACAACGTGCGCTTCTGCGTCGATCAGGGCATCCCCTGCGTGGTCGGCACCACGGGATTCGACGCCGAGCGGCTCGACACCGTGCGCGAGTGGCTGGCGCCCAAGCCCGAGTTGGGCGTGCTCATCGCTCCGAACTTCGCGATCGGCGCGGTGCTGTCGATGCACTTCGCTGCCATGGCCGCGCGGTTCTACGAGTCGGTCGAGGTCATCGAGCTGCACCACCCGCGCAAGGCCGACGCGCCGTCGGGGACCGCGGCACGCACCGCCGCCAGGGTCGGCCAGGCGCGGGCCGCGGCCGGCATGGCCCCGTCGCCGGACGCCACTACCGCCGAGACCGACGGCGCCCGCGGCGCGCAGCTCGACGGTGTGCGGGTGCACTCGGTGCGGCTGGCGGGCCTGGTCGCACACCAGGAGGTGCTGCTCGGCACGGCGGGGGAGACGCTGACGATCCGGCACGACTCGCTGGACCGCTCGTCGTTCATGCCGGGAGTGCTGCTGGCGGTGCGCTCGGTGCTCGACCGTCCCGGCCTGACGCTCGGCCTCGAGCCGCTGCTCGACCTGTGACGGGCTTGTCCGGGGCTGCTCCGGCGTGAAGCCACCACGCGCGCGTTCTGTTACCCGTGCGCGTGGTGTCAGGCGCGCGCGGCCATGGACGGCGCGCGTGGTGGCCACGGACCTGCTCCGACTAGGCTGTCTCCCCTTGCTCGGACGGGTCGGACAGTGGCAGGTCGAGTGGGCCGGTGAGGCGCACCTCGCGCAGCGGCCGCCCGCCCGCGTCGAGCGTGCGGACCGTGTTGTCGAGCTCCCAACCTGCCCGCCGGTAGAACCCGAGCGACGCGGGGTCCTCGGCCGGCACCCAGGCGACGCCTCGCCGCGCACCGGCTTCGCGTAGCTGTGTGGCGGCGGCAGCGAGTAGTCGCCCGCCGTGGCCTCGACGGCCCCAGCGCGGTGCGACGAGTAGGGTACTGATCAACGCGGCGCTCTCCGCGTCGGGCGGCGGCGTCCCGTCGGCGGCGGCGATCTCCTCCGCCGGTGCCGGCCCGGCGACGCAGAACCCGACGTCGGCACCGCCCTCATTCGCGATCAGCACGGTCGCGCCACCGTCGACGGCCGCTGCCCAGGCCTGCGCGTTCTCGGGCCCGTCCAGCCCGTCGAGCACGTCCCGGGGCAGCAGCTCCGCGTAGCCGACCCGCCAGGTCTCGCGGTGCAGTGCCGCCAGGGTCGCGACGTCGTCGGCGGTCGCGGTCCGCACCCCTGCCTGTGCCATGCGCTGCACCTTAGATGTTTTGCGCCAACGGGCCGTTGCGGCAATCCGGTTGCGCCGACACCGCGTTGGCGCAACCGCGTCGGGCGCTCCGGGCGATGGTGTCGGTGGGTGGTGGCACCATTCGCAGCCGTGCAGACCATCGGGCTCGCCGCCGCGCGCCGTACCGCCCTGGCCGCGCAGGGCTTCGACGATCCGCGCCCGTCCGGGCCGGTCACCCGGCGCCACCTGCGGCGGGTGCTCGGCAGGGTTCGGCTGCTGCAGCTCGACTCGGTCAACGTCGCGGTGCGGGCGCATTACATGCCGGTCCTGAGCCGCACCGGGCCGTACCCGCGGCAGCTGCTCGACGGCGCTGCCTGGTCGCCCTCGGCGCGGCGGCCCCGGCTGCTGGTCGAGTACTGGGCCCACGAGGCGTGCCTGGTGCCCGTCGGCGACTGGCCGTTGCTGCTCTCCGGCGCGAAGCGGGCAGGGTGGTGGCGACACTACGGCCTACTCGCGGAGCAGCGACCGGCACTCGTCGACGACGTGCTCGCGACCGTCAAGGAGCTCGGACCCGTCACCGCCGGCACGCTGGAGGCCGAGCTCGGCGCCGGCGGGCGCTCGAGTGGCGGTTCCTGGTGGAACCGCTCGGACGTCAAGCGGATCTGCGAGTGGCTGTTCGGAACCGGGCAGCTGACGACCGGCACGCGGCGCAACTTCCAGCGGCTCTACGACCTGCCGGAGCGGGTGCTGCCACCGGAAGTCCTCGCCGCGCCCGCGGTGCCGGCAGACGAGGCGGCGCGCGCGCTGATCTCGCGGGCAGGCAGCGCGCTGGGGGTGGCGACCGAGCCCGACCTGCGCGACTACTACCGGCTCGGGCCGCAGCGGTCCCGGCAGGCGGTCGAGGAGCTGGTCGAGGGGGGTGAGCTCGAGCCGGTCACGGTGCCGGGGTGGGGGCCGACGGCCTACCGCCACCGGGATGCCCGTACCCCGCGCCGCGTCACCGGCGCCGCGCTGCTGTCCCCGTTCGACCCGATGATCTGGTCGCGGGAGCGCACGCAGCGGCTGTTCGGCTTCCACTACCGCATCGAGATCTACGTCCCGCAACCGCAGCGTCGGTTCGGCTACTACGTCTTCCCGTTCCTGCTCGACGGACAGCTGGTGGCCAGGGTCGATCTCAAGGCCGACCGCGACGCGGGGTTGCTGCGTGTGCCGGGTGCCTTCGCCGAGCCCGGCACCGACGCCGGCCGCGTCACCACCGCACTGGCGGGCGCGCTGCGCGAGATGGCGGGCTGGCTGGAACTCGACGGAGTGACTGCGGGCGGGCACGGTGATCTCGCCGCGCCGCTGGCAGCCGTCCTTCGCTGACCGCCGGTCAGGCGGTCGCCGCGGTCACGAGCGCATCGCCGGAGCCGGTGCGGCCACGTACCCGCAGGGCCGCGCTGCGGGGTTGGCCCGATTCCGGCTCGTCCTGGCCCGGCGGCCCGCCTACCGGAAGCTCGCTGCGCGCCTCGCCGGAGCCGGAGCTGATGTCGACCTCGGCCAGCACCCCGGAACGGATCCCCACCCGCAGCTGCCCGGAACCGGTGGTCAGCTCGAGCCAGCCCGCCGCCGCGTCGCCGACGGTGAGGTCGCCGCTTCCCGTCCGCGCGGACAGGTCGTCGGACACCGCGCCCACCCGCACATCACCGGAACCGGTCTGCACGGTGCCGGAGCCCTCCAGGGAGATGACGTCGACACGTCCCGAGCCGGTTCGAGCCCGCAGCGTTCCCACGACTGAGCCCAGCCGGACCTGACCGGAGCCGGTGCGTACCTCGGCAGGTCCTTCGCAGCGCTGCACGCGCACATCGCCGGAGCCGGTGGCGGCGTCGAGCCGGGCCGCGACCCCGTCGACCGTCAGGTCGGCGGAGCCGGACCGCGCGGTGAGCGTGGACCCCGCCGGCGCGGTCACCGTGACCGACAGCGGCACCGCCCGCAGCGGCATGTCCTTCGGTGTCTGCACCGTCAGGCGCCGGCCCTCGAACTCAATGTTCGTCTGCCGGGCGGCCTCGGCCGCGAGCTCTCCGGGAGCGGCGGAGCCGGTCTGCTCGCCCAGCCAGCTCAGCAGACCCGCCAGCCCCGCGCCCAGCGGAGAGGAGGCGACCTGCTCGGGCCGCACCCGCACGGTCACCGTCCCGGTGGCTGCCGGCGGCTCCACCAGCTGCACGTCCAGCCGGCCTGCACCCCCCTCGATCACGACGTCCACCGGCTCGCCGCACTCGAAGTCCTGTTGCCGCACGATCGCGGCGCCCTGCTCCGTCTCCATGCTCTCTCCTCGGCCGTCCTCGGCCCTCCTCGGCCTCAGCCCTGTACCCAGCCCTGCACGCGGTGCTGCCCCCGCGGCGACCGGTCGCCGCGCGGCCAGCTGCCGCCGGGCGCTCCCGGGACGCCGGGCCCCTCGCCGCGCAGCGCGCCCGCCACCGCCTGCGAGACCCAGGTGTTCAGCGATACACCCTGCTGCGCCGCCGCTCGCTCGGCCTGGCCCTTGAGCTGGTCGAGCAGCCGCAGCGTGATCCGGCTGATGTCGCCGCCGGGGTCACCGAACGGCCCCGGACCCGGCTCGGGCGGCGGAGTGGCGTCGTCGCCCGAGCCCGCTCCCCGGCGGCTCAGCGAGACCCGGACCTCGCCACCGTCGAGGCGCAGCTCGACCACCCGATCGTCCAGCGTCGCGGTCACCTCGGCGGCCAGGTCGGACAGCGCATTCATGATCGCCAACCGGGCGGCGGGTTCGAGGGCTGCTCCGAGGGCCGCAGCGGTGCGACGCGTCTGGTCGTCCCCGGCCGACGCCGCAGCCGTGAGGTCCTCGCGCAACCGGCTGGTGTAGGGCGTGAGATCCATGACACCAATATTGGCGTCACGAACGACATCAGTCAAGACGCAGAATGACGTCTTCACGGTGTGCCGGGAGTGCCGAGGCGATTCGACCGGTGGGTCGGCGCGTTCCGGACGGTGTGGAACCCGTCCGCCGTGGCCCGCAGCTACCCTGCGGGCATCGAGGAGAGGAGGCTGCCGCCGTGACCGAGCCAGCGAAGTCCGACAACACGGTCGGACTGCGGGTGCAGCTAGTGGCCAAGACCGAGTTCTTCCCGCCCGGCGACGTCGAGTGGTCCACCGACGCCGACGGTGGCGAGGCACTCGCCGAGTTCGCCGGGCGTGCGTGCTACCAGTCCTGGCGCAAGCCCAACCCGGCCACGGCCACCAATGCCGGCTACCTGAACCACATCCTCGAGGTCGGTCACCTCTCGGTGCTCGAGCACGGATCGGTGACCTTCTACCTCACCGGGGTCTCGCGGTCGCTGACCCACGAGCTGATCCGCCACCGGCACTTCTCCTACTCCCAGCTGTCGCAGCGCTACTACCCCGAGCGCGACGCCGCGATGGTCGAGCCCGACGTGATCGCCGAGGACCCGGAGCTGCACGAGCTCTTCCTCGACGCCGTGCAGGCCGGCCAGCAGGCCTATACCGAGCTGCTCGCCGGGCTCGAGCGCCGCTTCGCCGACGAGCCGAAGGCGACGCTGCGGCGCAAGCAGGCCCGGCAGGCCGCCCGCTCGGTGCTGCCCAACGCCACCGAGACCCGCATCGTGGTGACCGGCAACTACCGCGCCTGGCGGCACTTCATCGGCATGCGCGCCAGCGAGCACGCCGACACCGAGATCCGCGGACTGGCGGTGGAATGCCTGCGCCAGCTGCACAAGGCCGCCCCCAACGCCTTCGGCGACTTCGAGGTCTCCGCGCTGGACGACGGCACCGAGATCGCCTCGAGCCCGTACGTCACCGAGGGCTAACGCCCTGTGAGTGGCGATGCGAGCCAGGACTGAAGACGAGCCAAGACTTGCATCACCACTCACGACCTGTCCACAGTACTCAGTATGGATCTCGACGAGGCTCGCGCGATCGTCGCGGCGCAGCATCGCGCCGTGCTCGCCACGCTGCGGCGCGACGGCACGCCGCAGCTGTCCCCGGTGCTCGCGGCGGTGGACGACGAGGGTCGCGTCATCGTCAGCACCCGGCAGACCGCCTACAAGGTGCGCAACCTGCGGCGCGACCCCCGGTCGTGGCTGTGCGTGCTGCCCGACGGGTTCTTCGGCCGGTGGATCCAGGTCGCGGGCGACACCGAGATCGTGGAGCTGCCCGACGCGATGGGCCCGCTGGAGGACTACTACCGTCACACGATGGGCGAGCACCCGGACTGGGACGACTACCGCGAGGCGATGCGCCGCGAGCAGCGGGTGCTGCTGCGTGTCGAGCTGGCGTCGGCAGGCCCGGACCGGGCGGGCTGACCATGGGGGCAGGCCGTGACCTCGCCACCGGTGAGCGACGCGCGCTGAGCGCGCTGCTCGGCGAGGTCGGCCCGGCGGCGCCCACGCTGTGCGCGGGGTGGACGACCCGCGACCTCGCGGCTCACCTGGTGGTCCGGGACCGGCGGCCGGACGCCCTGCCGGGACTGGTGGCTCCGCCGCTGGCGTGGTGGACGGACCGGGTGCAGCAGGGCGTGACGCGACGACCGTGGTCCGAGCTGGTGGAGCTGGTGCGCAGCGGGCCACCGGTCTGGTCACCGTTGGGGTTGCCCGGACCGTTCGACGCGGTCGACGCGGTCGAGTTCTTCGTCCACCACGAGGACGTGCGGCGCGCGCGGGAAGGCTGGACCGCCCGGCCGCACGATCCGGAGCGCGACGAGGTGCTGTGGCGGGCGCTGGCCTCCGCGGCGAGGTTGAGCTACCGGCGCTGCCCGGTCGGTGTGGTGCTGCGCCGCGACGACGGCAGTGAGCACGTGGCACGTCGGGGTCCCCGAGCCGTGGCGATCGTCGGCGCGCCCGGCGAGTTGCTGCTGCACGCCTACGGCCGGGAGGCGGTGGTGGTGGACTTCGAGGGGGAGCAGGCCGACGTCGCGGCCGTGCGGGGGCTGCGTCGGGGTATCTGACGTCGGGGCATCGGATGCGCGAGACCACGCCGCGGCGGGCGTGCCCGCAGCAGTGGCGCCGGGCGGGCGGGTAACGTCCCCGCCATGAGCACCGCCCCGACTGCAGCGCCGGGCCGCCCCTTCGGCCGGGTGCTCACCGCGATGGTCACCCCGTTCACCCCAGCCGGCGCGGCCGACCACGTCACCGCGACCGCGGGGCCGTCGGCCGAGGCCGGGGTCGTTGCGTGACCGCCGACGACGTGACCGGCCAGCCGGTCCCCGGGGTGCCGCAGCACTTTCCCCCGCCGGTTCCCGACGGAGGCCTCCGGGTGGTGGCGCTGGGTGGCATCGGCGAGGTCGGCCGGAACATGACCGTGTTCGAGTACGGGGGGCGGCTGCTGATCGTCGACTGCGGGGTGCTCTTCCCCGAGGACGACGCGCCGGGCGTCGATCTGATCCTGCCCGACTTCCGGGCGATCGAGGATCGGCTCGACGACATCGAGGCACTGGTGCTCACCCACGGCCACGAGGACCACATCGGTGCGGTGCCGTTCCTGCTGCGGTTGCGGCCCGACCTACCGGTGGTGGGTTCGCAGTTCACGCTCGCGCTGCTGCGGGAGAAGTGCCGCGAGCACCGGCTCAAGCCCCAGCTGGTCGAGGTCCGCGAGGGCGGCCGGCACGCCGCGGGCCCGTTCGGCTGCGAGTTCTTCGCGGTGAACCACTCGATTCCCGACGCGCTGGCCGTCGCTATCCGAACCCCGGCCGGGCTCGTGCTGCACAGCGGCGACATCAAGCTCGACCAGTTGCCGCTCGACGGGCGCCTCACCGACCTCGCGGGCTTCTCCCGGCTCGGCGACGAGGGCGTCGACCTGCTGCTGGTGGATTCCACCAACGCCGAGGTGCCCGGCTTCGTCACACCCGAACGCGACATCGGCCCGGTGCTCGACTCGGTGATCGGCAAGGCCACCCAACGGGTGATCACCGCATGCTTCGCCAGCCACGTGCACCGAGTGCAGCAGGTGCTCGACGTCGCCGCCGCGCACGGCCGGAAGGTCGCGCTGGTAGGGCGGTCCATGGTGCGCAACATGGGCGTCGCTGCCGATATGGGCGTGCTCAACGTGCCCAAGGGCCTGCTGGTCGACCTCGACGAGGCGATGGCGATGCCCGAGCACCTGGTCGTGTTCGTGTCCACGGGGTCGCAGGGCGAGCCGCTTTCCGCGCTGTCCCGGATGGCGCGCGGGGACCACCGCCAGATCAGTATCCGCTCCGGGGACACGGTGGTCCTGGCCAGCTCGCTGATCCCGGGTAACGAGACCGCGGTGTTCCGGGTGGTCAACGGCCTGACCCGGCTCGGCGCGAACGTGGTGCACCAGGGGACGGCGAAGGTGCACGTGTCGGGCCACGCGCCGGCTGGAGAGCTGCTGTTCCTCTACAACGCGATCCGGCCGTCGAACGTGATGCCCGTGCACGGCGAGTGGCGGCACCTGCGGGCGAACGCCGCGCTCGCGGTCCGTACCGGGGTGCCCGAGGACAATGTGGTGATCGCCGAGGACGGCGTCGCCGTGGATCTGGTCGACGGCCGCGCGGCGACCTGTGGGCGCGTGGAGGTCGGGATGGTCTACGTCGACGGCTCGTCGGTCGGCGACGTGGGGGAGTCGACATTGTCCGACCGGCTGGTGCTCGGCGAGGGCGGCTTCATTGCGATCACCATCGCGGTCGACCCGCACACCGGTCGCGCGGTCGCGCCGCCCACGGTGTCCGGGCGCGGCTTCTCCGATGACCCCAAGGCGCTCGACGAGGTGCTGCCGCTGGTGGAGGACGAACTGTCCCGCACCGAGGCGGAGGGCATCATCGAGCCGCACCGGATCGCGCAGGCGGTACGCCGGGTGGTCGGCCGTTGGGTCTCCAACACCTACCGCCGTCGCCCCATGATCGTCCCCACCGTCATTCCGGTGTCGTCGTGAGTGCTCGCCGGCGCCGGAGTGCCCTTACGAGGGTGTCCACGGGCTGGGGGTACCGACCGGGCGTGTCGGATCGGGGATGCGCGACGGCGCGGGGTCGTCGGCGCGCAGCGGTACCAGTCCCTCGGTGATCGCCCGCATGATCCGGGTGTGCGCGCGCATGGCGTCGCCCGGCCGGCCGGAGCGCAGGTCGCCGAGGTCGACGGGCTCGCCGAGATGCACCCGGAACCGGTGTCGGTTCCGCGGGTCCATGGCACGCAGCCACACTCCGATCAGCGTGGCGAGTGCCTGCAGGCTGCGCACCGGTGGGGTGTGCCAGGGGATCACTTCCTGCGCGCCCCACTGGCTCAGCGGCAGCACCGGAAGCCCCGTCAACAGTGCGAGGCGTGCGGCACCGGTGTGCCCGCGCTCGGGCCACAGGCCGGGATCGCGGCTGACCCGGCCCTCCGGGTAGATCAGTACGGGCCCGCCGGAGTCGAGGGCAGGCAACCGCACCGCTGCCCGCACCGCCGACCCCGCGGCGAGCGGGTCGACCCGCAGGTGCCCGGCGCTGCGCAGCAGCCTGCCCAGCAGTGGCGTGTCGAAAAGCCCGCCGTTGGTCACGAACCGCGGCGCGATTCCGAGCCGGTCGCACGCTGCCAGCAGCACGGCCGTGTCGAAGACGCCGACGTGGTTGGCGACGAGCAGGAACGGCCTGCCGCGCAGCCGCTCCGGCACCGCGCCCGAGAGTTCCAGCGAGCCGGTGAGCGCGGTGACCAGGCATCCCGTGCGCTGCAGCAGCCGCCCCGCCGGCGGGGGACGCAGGTGGACCTCGCCCCGGCGTGTCGGCAACGGTCCGGCGGCGTTGGACGCGACCATGAATGCGCAGCATGACACGACGTGACGAACGATCTGTAGTGCTTTTCGACGTGTGATTCGTCATCTGTGCACGTGTTGCTGGTGCGAGGCGGGTGGCGGTCGTGACGCCCGGTGCGCCTGGGACAGAAGGGGCTGTCGGGCTACGGTGTGGGATATGGCAGGGCGGACGACCACGAAGAGCGGCCAAGCTCGCGGCAGCGCGCAGCCGCGCCGGACGCCGAACAGGTCGCGCTCCTCCAAGGCTCGGCGACCCGCCGCCCGCCGCCGTTCCGGTGGTGCGCTGGGACCGGCACTCGACCGCGGCCTGGCGGGAGCGTGGGAATTGATCACCCGCGGGGCGGGCAGTGTTGCCCGGACGCTGGGCAGGACACGTGAGCTCGACGCCGCGCACCGGCGCGACGGGGTGGCCCTGGTGCTGCTCGCCCTCACCGTGGTGGCAGCCGCCGGGGTGTGGTGGGCCGCGGGCGGGCCGGTCGGCAGCGGGGTGCAGCGTGGCCTGCGCGCGGCCGTCGGATCCGCCGCGGTGCTGCTGCCGGTCGTGCTCGCCGCCGTCGCCGTGGCGATGATGCGCACCGAGCCGGACCCCGCGGCGCGGCCGCGGCTGGTCGTCGGCTCACTGGTGCTCGCGCTGGGTGTCCTCGGCCTCTGGCACCTCGCTGCCGGGTCGCCCGGCGACGCTGCCGGCCGGGCCGCTGCGGCCGGTGCGGTGGGCTTCCTCGCCGCCGAACCGTTGGCCGACGGGTTCACGATCTGGGTGGCGGTGCCGTTGCTGGGCCTGCTGGCGTGCTACGGCCTGCTCGTACTCACCGCAACGTCGGTGCGGGGGGTGCCGGACCGGCTTCGCGCCCTCGCGGGTGTCGCCCCCGCGGCCGGCGAGCAGAAAGCCGGTGATGACGCCGCCTCGGCCGACCCCGCAACGGCCCGGCTGCGCAGGCCGTCGCGCCGCAGGCAGGCGGCGCAGACCGCCGAGGCGTTCGGGCGCGACACGGGCGACGGCACGAGCGACAGCACGGGCGACAGCACGGGCGACAGCGCTGCCACGGCCGCGCCCCGCCCGGTCGCGGCCGCCCCTCCCGAGGAGAAGCCGGCTGCCGGCCTGACCGTCGAGCGGGTGGTCGAGGGCGACTACCGGCTGCCACCGCCGAGACTGCTGACCGCGGGCGAGCCGCCGAAGTCGCGCAGCAAGGCCAACGACGCGATGATCGAGGCGATCACCGGCGTGCTCGACCAGTTCTCGATCGATGCCCAGGTCACCGGCTTCACCCGCGGACCCACCGTGACCCGGTACGAGGTCGAGCTCGGGCCGGGCGTCAAGGTCGAGAAGATCACCCAGCTGACCCGCAACATCGCCTATGCGGCGGCCACCGACAACGTGCGGCTGTTGGCCCCCATCCCCGGTAAGTCCGCGGTGGGTATCGAGGTGCCCAACACCGACCGCGAGATGGTGCGCCTCGGTGACGTGCTGCGGTCGGAGGCCTCGCGCCGCGACCAGCACCCGATGATGATCGGGCTGGGTAAGGACATCGAAGGTCACTTCGTCTCGGCGAACCTGACGAAGATGCCGCACCTGCTCGTGGCCGGCTCCACCGGCTCGGGCAAGTCGTCGTTCGTGAACTCGATGCTGGTCTCGCTGCTCGCGCGCGCCACCCCCGACGAGCTTCGCATGATCCTCATCGACCCGAAGATGGTCGAGCTGACGCCTTACGAGGGCATCCCGCACCTCATCACGCCGATCATCACGTCGCCCAAGAAGGCCGCCGCGGCGCTGGCCTGGCTGGTCGAGGAGATGGAACAGCGCTACCAGGACATGCAGGCCAGCCGGGTGCGCCACATCGACGACTTCAACGCCAAGGTGCGCTCCGGCGAGATCACGACACCGCCCGGTTCCGAGCGCGAGTATCGGCCCTACCCCTACATCATGGCGATCGTCGACGAGCTCGCCGATCTGATGATGACCGCGCCGCGCGACGTCGAGGACGCGGTGGTGCGGATCACGCAGAAGGCCAGGGCGGCGGGGATCCATCTGGTACTGGCCACCCAGCGCCCGTCGGTCGATGTGGTCACCGGGCTGATCAAGACCAACGTGCCGTCGCGGCTGGCCTTCTCCACATCCTCGCTGACCGATTCCCGGGTGATCCTCGACCAGCCCGGTGCGGAGAAGCTCATCGGCATGGGTGACGCGCTCTACCTGCCGATGGGTGCGTCGAAGCCGGTGCGGATCCAGGGCGCGTTCGTCGGCGACGACGAGATCTTCGGGGTCGTGGCGTTCACCAAGGAGCAGGCCACCCCCGACTACACCGACGGCGTCACGGCTGCCAAGCCGGGTGAGCAGCGCGAGATCGACACCGACATCGGCGACGATCTCGACGTGCTGCTGCAGGCCGCCGAGCTCATCGTCACCTCGCAGTTCGGGTCGACCTCGATGCTGCAGCGCAAGCTGCGGGTCGGCTTCGCCAAGGCCGGTCGGCTGATGGACCTGCTCGAGACCCGCGGGGTGGTCGGCCCCTCGGAGGGCTCCAAGGCGCGCGACGTGCTCGTCAAGCCCGACGAGCTCGACGGCTTGATCTACTCGATCCGCGGTGGCCCCGCTCCCGCCGACGAGTCCGGCGGCTGACCCCACGGTTGCGCCGACGCGGCGTTCGCGCAATGCCGTTGCCGCAACGCCGCGTCGGCGCAACCGGGTGGGGAAGTGCTCAGAGTTCGAGCAGCATCCGTGAGTTGCCCAGCGTGTTGGGCTTGACGTAGGGCAGGTCGAGGAATTCCGCGACGCCCTCATCGTGGGAGCGGCGCATCTCGTCGTACACCTCGGTGCTGACCGGCGTGCCGTCGATCTGCACGAACCCGTGGCGCTCGAAGAACTGCTGCTCGAAGGTGAGCACGAACACCCTCCGCAGCCCGAGCTCGCGCGCCTGACCCACCAACCGGTCGACCAGCACGTGCCCCACGCCGTGCCCCCGCGCCGACTCGTGCACGGCCAGCGTGCGGATCTCGCCGAGATCCTCCCAGAGCACGTGCAGCGCCCCGCACCCGAGCAGCGCGCCCGACCGGTGCGCCACCCAGAACTCCTGGACGTCCTCGTAGAGCGTGACGAGCTGCTTGGCCAGCAGGACCTGCCCGGAGTAGTGGTCGACCAGGGCCTTGATCGCGCGGACGTCGCCGATCCTCGCCCGGCGTACGGTGACCTCGGGGTCGGTGGGCGTCCACGGCACGGCCGCAGGGTAGCGACCTGGCCTGGGACGCCGGGACCGATACCCTGCAGCGGTGCCCACGCTGCCTACGCCGCCTCGCGCTGCGCTGCCCATGTCCGGCTGCGCGCGCGACGAGGTCGGCTCCGCGGCCCGGGCGCCCGCGGGTGGCACGCCGTGACGCCGCCGGACCGCCCGCGCCGCGGGCAGGCCGATGACATCACGGTGTGGAACGTGGCCAACCTGCTGACCATGTCACGGCTGGCGATGGTGCCGGTGTTCCTCGTCGCGCTGCTCGCCGACGGCGGCACCGACCCGTTCTGGCGGATGATCGCCGCTGCCGTCTTCGTCATCGCCTCGCTCACCGACCGGTTCGACGGTGATCTCGCCCGCAAGTGGGGTCAGGTCACCGACTTCGGCAAGGTCGCGGATCCGATCGCGGACAAGGCGCTCACCGGGGCTGCCCTGGTGGGCCTGAGCGCACTCGGTGAGCTGCCGTGGTGGGTGACCGTGCTCATCGCGGTCCGCGAGCTGGGAGTGACGGCGCTGCGGTTCTGGGTGCTGCGGCACGGGGTGATCCCCGCGAGCCGGGGCGGCAAGGTGAAGACGTTCGCGCAGGCGGTCGCGATCGGACTCTACGTGCTGCCGCTGCCCGTCGCCGTAGACCCGGTGCTGTGGGCGGTGATGGGCATCGCCGTGGTGCTGACGGTCCTGACCGGCGTGGACTACGTGGTGCGGGCGCTGCGGCTGCGCGCCACCGCCCGCCGTATCGTGGTGACGTCGTGAGTGCCACATGAATGCCACGCGGAAGGATCGTGCCGCTCGGCGCGTTCACCGAGAGCAGACGTACGCCGTCCGTCCGGCTGGCCGGCGTCTCGGTACGGTGGGAGGCGACGTCTGGACACACCTGTCAGGCGAAGGAACGGGAGGGCCGCGATGACCGTCTTGCTGCGGGAGGCGATCGGTGATCGCCTGCGCCGGACCCGCACCGTCCAGCGGCGCACATTGCGCGAGGTGTCGCGAGCGGCCCGGGTCAGTCTCGGGTACCTCTCGGAGGTCGAACGAGGTCGCAAGGAGGCGTCCAGCGAGCTGCTGGCGTCCATCTGCGAGGCGCTGGAGCTGCCGATCGACGAGCTCCTCGTGCGGGTCGCGGGCGACGTCGGTCCCGGCTTCCTGCCCCAGGTGCCCGACACGGTGCCCGACGAGCTGGTCGACGGTCGCGCCGAGGCGTGCGGCGACAACCGCCCGGCCCCGGCCTCGAGTGGCGGGCCGGAGGGCGGCCGGCTGGTGATGACGACCGGCGATGCGATGTCCGACCTGCGGGTGGCCGCGGTGCGGGCGCCGGGAGCTGCCCGGAGCACGGCGCAGCGGCACATGGTGGGCGCGGCGGCCTGAGGCCGGGTGTCGGGGAGGTTGGTGACACGGTCCCCGAGACCGCGTCGCTCCCGGTAGGGGATCGCCCCGAGATCTCCCGGGGTTGTGTGGATCCGCCGTCGTTCACCTGCCACGATGGGGGCGATACACGGCTCCCGCCGAGAGTGGTTGCCGGGTAGCCGGGTCGAGTCGTTCGAGGAGGCAGGCGGAGGAGATGGCCAACCCGTTCGTGAAGTTCTGGAAGTACCTCATGGCCGCGTTCTCGTCGAAGATCGACGAGAACGCGGACCCGAAGGTGCAGATCCAGCAGGCCATCGAGGAGGCGCAGCGGCAGCACCAGGCGCTCTCGCAGCAGGCCGCCGCCGTCATCGGCAACCAACGGCAGCTCGAGATGAAACTCAACCGGCAGCTGGGCGAGGTCGAGAAGCTGCAGTCCTCGGCGCGGCAGGCGCTCGTGCTCGCCGACGAGGCCCGGACGTCCGGGGACGAGCAGAAGGCCCAGCAGTACGAGAACTCCGCGGAGGCGTTCGCGGCACAGCTGGTGACCGCCGAGCAGTCGGTCGAGGACCTCAAGACCATGCACGACCAGTCGCTGCAGGCGGCGGGGCAGGCCAAGCAGGCAGTCGAGCGTAACGCGATGGCGCTGCAGCAGAAGATCGCCGAACGCACCAAGCTGCTGTCGCAGCTCGAGCAGGCCAAGATGCAGGAGCAGGTCTCGTCGTCGCTGCGGTCGATGACCGAGACCACGGCATCGGACAGCACACCCTCGCTCGACGACGTCCGGGACAAGATCGAACGGCGCTACGCGAACGCGGTCGGCTCGGCCGAGCTCGCACAGGACTCGGTGCAGGGCCGGATGCTCGAGGTTCAGCAGTCCACCACCGAGATGGCCGGGCACTCCAGGCTGGAGCAGATCCGCGCGGGGATGCGCGGGGGATCGGTGGCCGGGGAGGTCACCGGAGGTGAGCAGGGTACGAACGCCGCCCAGCCCGCTCAGCCTGCCCAGCCGGCGCAGCCGCAGCAGACCCCGCAGCAGCACGGTCAGGGCTGATCGGAGCCGGCGGGATGATGGTCTCCCGGAACCCGGTGGCCGTCGAGCTCGCCGCACTCGGTGAGCTCGTGGGCCAGCAGGTGCGCCGGGCCGTCGCCGCGGTGCGCGACCCCCGCGCCAAGGCGCTGCGGCGGCGTCGCCGGGCTCGCCGGGCGCTGGTGTTGCGTTCGGGCGCCGCTGCGGTGGCCGCGGCGGTCACCGCGGTGATCGGCGAGGCGCCCGGCCTGGAGTTCGGCGAGATCGCGACCGGTTCGGTGGCCGGGTTCGCGTTGCTCGGATCCGGGGCGGCCGGTGTGCGGCTGATGCAGCTGCGGCGCACCCCCCTGCCCGAGGCGCCCACCCCGCCCGCGCCTGCACCCCCGCTGCCGCCACGGGGTTCGGCGGTGCGCCGCCCGTTGCAGCGCCTCGCCGCCGCCGAGGCCAGCCTCGCAGACCTCCTCGCGGTGCTCGCCCGCCCCCGGCCCGGCGGGCCGCTGCTGGCTGCCGAGGGCGTCCGTGCGACCCGCGAGGCGGCGGCCGGCGCGATCGCGTCCCTTCGCCGTACGGCCGAATCGGCGGTCGCCGTCGAGCGTGCGCTCGCGGGCGCACCGGCGGGGGAGCGCGAGGCGCTGTCGCAGGGCGTCGACGGGCTGCATCGGCAGCTGGAGGAGGGCACCGACGACGTGAGCGCGCTCGTGGCCGCCGCCGGTCGTGCCGTGGCCGCCGGGGAGGCCGAGGTGCCATGGGCCGAGCTCACCGACGCCACCGACCGGCTCGCGGGGCTGGCAGCCGCGTTGCGCGAGCTCGCCCGGACATCCTGAAGAGCAGGGCCTGCTGACCACCGGGCTCACCAGCGCGGCTGCCGTGAGCCGGGGTGCTGCGGGCGCCGGGGGGCCGTCGCCCGCAGCGGCGGGTGCGGCCCGGGCTGGCAGGTCGGGCAGAAATAGGCGATCCGCTCGGCCGTGTCGCTGCCCTGGGCCGCCGAGGCTACGACGTCGCCGCAGCGCCGGCAGCTCTGGCCGGACCGTTCGAAGATCCAGTACGCGGCGTGGCGGCCGAGGTCGCCGGTCGTGGACTGCTCGGGTCGGCCCGCGTTGCGGGACAGCAACTCCCGGGACAGTGCGACGGCACGCGCCGCGTCGACCCGGCCCACGGGGGTCCACGGCGAGACCCCGAGCAGGTAGCACACCTCGGTCTTGTAGAGGTTGCCCACCCCGGCGAGCACGGTCTGATCCAGCAGCGCGAGGCCGACCTCGCGCTCGGGGTGCGCTGCGAGCCTGCGCACCGCCTCGGCGGCCGCCGCCGGGCCCCAGCCGTCCCCGAGCAGGTCGGGTCCGAGGTGACCGATCAGCCGGTGCTCCGCCGTGGTGGGCAGCAGTGCCATGTCGTGGAGCCGGAACCCGACGGCGACGTGCTCGGGTACCGCCAGTACCGCGCGCACGTGGTGTGCCGGTCCGCGCCAGCGCCGGCCGGCGGGATAGACGTGCCACGCGCCGTCCATCCGGAGGTGGGTGTGCAGGCTCATACCATCGTCGAAGCGGGTGAGCAGGTGCTTGCCGACGCTGGTCACGCCGACCACGCAGCGCCCCGCCAGGTCATGCGTCGACCACCGCGGGTGGCGCAACTCACCGCGCACCAGCCGGTGGCCGGCGAGCGCGGCGTCGAGCCGTCCGGCGGCCAGGTGGACCGTGTCACCCTCCGGCACGGTCAGCCCTCGCCGGGTGATCCGCCACGCCGCCGAACCCGCGTCGTGCGCAGCACCCTGGCCAGCAGCGCATCGAAGGAGACCGCGATCTCGCGCGCGCCGGGGGTGCCCCAGCGCTGGATCGGCAGGCACGCCCCCTGGGCGTGCTGCACCGCGGAGCGGTCCGGCAGCATGGTGGGCAACACCAGCGGGCCGAAGATCTGGCGCAGCTCGTCGATGCGGTAGGAGTGCTCCATCGACCGCGCCCGCACGCGGTTGACCACCACCCCCAGCGGCTGCAGGTCGGGGTTGTGCTCCCGCTCGGTCTGCACCGCCTCGAAAGCGCGTTGCACCCCGGTCACCGCGAAGATCGTGGGTTCGGTGACCAGCAGCGCCCGGTCGGCACCCACCAGCGCCGACCGCGTCAGCGCCCCCAGTGAGGGCGGGCAGTCCATCAGCACCAGGCGGTAGGGCGGCGCACGGTCCTCGCCGGCCGGGTCGTGCAGCGAGTCCAGTTTCGACAGTGCCTTGTCGAGCCGGCCGAGCCGCTTCGAGTCCGTGTCGGGCCGGTTGTGCCGCTCCGCCTCCTCGGCCCCGACCAGCACATCGAGGTGCGGGCCCCAGGCACTGGGTGCGATGGCGCGTGCGAGCACGGACCGCTTCGGGTCGGCCAGGACGTCGGCCATCGTCGCGCTGGTGGCGCCCGCCTCGAGGGCGGCGGTGCAGTTGCCCTGCGGGTCGAGATCGACGACGAGGGTCCGGACGCCGCGTGCCACGGCGGCGCCGGCGAGCCCGAGCACCACCGATGTCTTGCCCACGCCGCCCTTGAGGCTGAGCACCGCCATGCTGCGCACCGGTCCAGCTTATGGTGCCGCCGGGCGCCGCGTCGCCGACCCGTAGGCTGCTCGACATGCGAGCCCCCGCGGTGCACCGTGCGCTGGAGGCCGAGGTCGCGGCGGCCAGGGGCCGGCTCGACGCCGCCCCTCGGGTGCTCGACGTCGGCGGGGGCAGCGGGGGCTGGGCAGTGCCGCTGGCTCGCGCCGGCTGCCTGGTGACCGTCGTCGACCCCAGCCCGAACGCGCTGGCCACGCTGCGCCGCCGCGCCGCCGAGGCAGGCGTGCAGGAGCGGATCACCCCGTTGCAGGGCGACGCGGACACGCTGGCCGAGGTGGTGGCCGCGGGCAGTGCCGATCTGGTGCTCGGGCACGGCGTGCTCGAGGTGGTCGAGGACGCCGCGGTGGCCGCCGGCGCGCTGGCCGCTGCGGCGGCACCGGGGGGCGCCGTGTCGGTGTTGGCAGCCAACCGGTATGCGGCGCTGCTGGGCCGGGCGCTGGCGGGTCGGCTGTCGGAGGCACGCCGGCTGCTCGAGGACCCCGACGGGTGCCTCGGCGGGACGGACCCGGTCATCCGACGCTTCGACACGCAGCGGTTGACCGGCCTGCTCGAACGGGCGGGCTTGACCGTCGAGCTGGTGCAGGGCGACGGGGTGGTCGCCGACCTGGTACCCGGCGGGACGCTCGAAGCCCACCCCGGGGCGGCGGACGCGCTGACCGGCCTGGAGCTCGCCGCCGCCGACCGCAGCCCGCTGCGCGACATCGCCACCCGGTTGCACGTGATCGCGCGGCGGACCGCCCCGTAGCGCGTTGCGCAGGCTTATGGTGGCAACCGGGACGGCAGAGCCACCATCAGCCTGCGTAAGGCGGTAGCGGAGAGGTGCCATCGTGGGGCGCAGCGCGGACCTGCCCCGCCCGGCCGTCCGGGCGGATGGCCGGCCGGACGACACCGGCTGTGGCGTGCTGCACGTCGACATGGACGCCTTCTACGCGCTGGTGGAGATCCGCGAACGTCCCGAGCTGGCCGGGTCGCCGGTCGTGGTCGCGGGCGGGAGCACCCGGGGCGTGGTGCTCTCGGCGAGCTACGAGGCTCGGGCGTTCGGGGTGCGCTCGGCGATGCCGGCCGCGCGGGCGCGGCGGCTGTGCCCGCAGGCCGTCTTCCTACCTCCGCACTTCCCCCGCTACACCGAGGTCTCGGCGGGCGTGATGGCCCTGTTCCGCTCGATCACGCCGCTGGTCGAGCCGTTGTCGCTGGACGAGGCGTTCCTCGACGTGTCCGGCTCGCTGCGGCGCCTCGGGATGAGCCCGGCGATGGTCGGCGAGTGGATCCGGGGCGAGGTCTTCGACGCCCACCGGGTCACCTGCTCGGTCGGGGTGGCGCCGAGCAAGTTCGCCGCGAAGCTCGCGTCGGGGATGGCCAAGCCGGACGGGCTGCTGGTCGTCCCCGCAGGCGGCGTGCTGCAGTTCCTGCACCCGCTGCCGGTCTCGGCGCTGTGGGGAGTCGGCGCGCGCACCGCCGAGGCGCTGCACCAGCTCGGCTGCGAGACGGTCGCCGATGTGGCCGCCACCCCGTTGGCGGCGTTGCGGCGGGCGGTCGGCGGCGCGGTAGCCGAGCAGCTGCACGCCCTGTCGCAGGGGCACGACGAGCGGCAGGTGGTGCCCGACGCGCCGGAGAAGTCGGTGGGGGCCGAGGAGACCTTCGATGTCGACGTGGCGGACCGGGCGGCGATGCACCGCGAGCTGCTGCGGCTGGCCGAGCGGGCCGCCGCCGCGCTGCGTCGCCGCGGGTTACGCGGGCGCACGGTGGCACTCAAGCTGCGCTACCCCGACTTCACCACCGTCAGCCGTTCCCGCACGCTGGTCGAACCCACCGACGCCGGGCGCGCGATCATGGCCGTGGCCAGGGAGCTGCTGGATGCCCACCTGCCCGCCGGCGCGCGGGTCCGGCTGCTCGGGGTGCGGGTCGAGCAGCTGATGGCGGGCGGGGGCACCGAGCAGCTGACGCTGCAGGAGACCGGACCGGGCTGGTCGGACGCCGACCGCGCCGCCGATGCTGCCCGGTCCCGCTTCGGGTCGGCCGCGGTGCGCCCGGCGACGTTGCTCGACACCGCGGCGGCGGACCCCCGATCGGCGGCCGCCCACCCCGACCCCGGCGGCTCCCACGAATCGTGTGAGTAGTTCGGGTGGTCGCCGCAGCCGCATGCTCGTATCCTTGCGGTGGGAGCCCACCTTGGGCGCCTGCCGGGCGCGACGGTTACCGTCGTTGCCGGCAACCGTCGCCTGGGAGTGCCGGAGGAGGAGCGATGCCACTCTCCGAGCACGAGCAGCGTCTGCTCGACCAGATCGAGCGCGCGCTCTATGCAGAGGATCCGAAGTTCGCCTCGAACGTGCGGGGCGGACGGATGCGCAGCCCCTCCCGCCGCCGGCGGCTGCAGGGAGTCGCGCTGTTCGTGCTGGGGCTGGTGCTGCTCGTCGTCGGTGCGGCGATCAGGAGCCTGTGGGTCGCCGACTTCCCCATCGTGAGCGTGCTCGGGTTCCTGGTCATGTTCACCGGCGCGATCGTCGCGATCTTCGCCAGGGGTAAGGACAGCGACCCGGCCGCGGCGGAGACCGCGAACCCCCAGCAGTCCGGGGGCGGGAAGAGCTCTCTCGCCCAACGGATGGAGGAACGCTTCCGGCGGCGCTTCGAGGAGCGCTAGGCCGGGCCGTCACGCCTGGCCGGGCCGCCACGCCTGGGGAACCGGGCACGGTCCGGCAGCACCGAGCGAGGCAGTAGCCGCGTGCGACGAGCCTGCGGGGCGCAGCGCGCCAGGCTGGCCCGGACCGCTCCGAGGGCGGCGGGCAGCGCCGGGTCGCTGCCCTCGCCGCGCCCGTACCAGGAGCGCTCCAGGGCGCTGACCAGCGAACCCAACCCCGCTCGGCCCTCGTCGTCGAGCGCATGCTCGCGCAGCAGCCGCCGCGCGGCGCCGCGCACGGTCTCGGTCACGACGACGTCGACCCCGCGGTCGGCGGACTCGGCCAGCACCTCCTCCCATGCGGCGGTGGCCGCGTCCGGGCCGCCGGCGTCGACGAGCCGAAGCCGCCGCCTGCGGCGACCCTCGCGGACGGTCGCCGGGCCGAGGGCGGCCAGCGCGGTGAGCGTGACGACGGTGAGCCAGGTCAGGGCGATGCCGGGACCCCCGCTACCACCGCCGGTGCCACCACCGCCGGGCCCCGCGGCGGCACTCGGACCGGTCGCCGCCTCGGGCGTCGGGACCGGGGGTTGCTCGGTGGCGGCCGGGGGCAGCGCGACGGGCGGCGCGGGGTCGGCGGCGGCCACGTAGGGGGGCACGACGCCGCGGCCGTCGACCAGCGGCGTCGGATCGAAGGGCAGCCACCCCGCGCCGGGGAAGAACGCCTCGACCCAGGCGTGCGCGTCCTCGGTGGTGATGACCCGCGAGTCGCGGGTCCGGTTGCCGGGGGTGAACCCCACCGCGACCCTGGCCGGGATCCCGACCGTCCGCAGCATGATCGCCATCGCCGAGGCGTACTGCTCGCAGTAACCGGAACGGCGCTCGAACAGGAAGTCGACCAGGGCATCGCCGCTGCTGCCGGGGGTGGTCTGCAGCTCGTAGCGGAACCCGTTGCGGGGATCGGTGAAGAACCGTTGCAGCGCCACCGTGGCGTCGAACGGCGAGCCGGTGCCCGCGGTCACCCGTGCCGCGAGCTCGGCGACCCGCGGATCGACCCCGCCGGTGTCGAGATACTCGATGTGGGCAGGCCCCCGGGCGCCGCCGGCCGCGCGCAGCTGCCCGGGATCGGGCTGGGGCAGCACGGCCAGCACCGTGTAGGGCTCGGCGCGCCGGCGCTGCCCGGAGAACGCGGTGAGCGCGCCGCTGTCATAACGCCAGTCCGGCCCGACATCGGCGAACTCGAGCGGGACACCGAATGCCGGCAGCCAGCTGTCGACGTAGTTGATCGGTTCGATCCGTACTTCCACCACCGGGCCGGGCGGCGGCTCGCCCACCGCTGGGGGCAGCGCCACCGGGCCGTCGGCCGCGGCGGCGCCGTCGAGCGAACCCAGCATCCAGCCCCGACCGTCCTCGAACCGGCTCAACGTCAGTGCCCGCAGGTAGGCCCGCTCGGGCAGCCCGCGCACCCGGAACAGGTCGACCACGGCGCCCGAGTCGAGCTGCCCGCGCAGCGAGGTGAACGGGTTGACCCCGATGCCGGAGAGCCCGCCGCCCCCGCCGCCGGTACCGGGCAGCCGACCGTCGGTGCCGATCCCGGTAGCGGCCCCGCCCAGGAGCAGCGACAGCACGACCGCGACGACGCTGACGGCGGCAGCGCCAGGTGCGGCACCGGCGGGCCCGGCGGGCCCGCCGTCCTCGCCCCACACCAGGTGGCGGCGCTGCCCGTCGACGGTCAGCAGCAGCGCGAAGCCGAGCGCCCCGAGCGCGAAGGTCCACCATGGCAGCAGCTCGTCGGCCAGCGAGGCCGGGACGGCGACGACGCACAGCAACGCCAGACCGGCCGCGGCGGGGGCCGCGGCCGACACCGCCAGCGTGTCGACCAGCACGGCAACCAGGCCCAGTGCGATGACGACCAGGCAGAGCAGCTCGGTGGTCTCGGCCACCGGCGCCACCCCGACCCGGATCTGCTGCACTGCTCCGGACAGCACCGTGCGCAGCTCGCCGAGCGCGTCCGGGCCGGGCAGCACCGCGAGCACCCCGCTGCGGCTGAACACGGCGGTGACGAGGCAGCCCAGCGCGGCGAGCTGGCCCGCGGCCACCAGCGGCAACGGGACCCGCAGCGAGCGCAGCACCGCGCCCGCCGCGACCACCACGGCCACGGTGACCACCACGAAGCCCAGCCACCGCCCGCCGGAGAGCACCCCGGCCAGCGCCGTCGAGGCGAGTACCACCGCCAGCCCCGCCACCGCGGAGGACAGCGTCGCCGGTGCGCTCCTGGCGCTGGTCACCGCGGCGCACCCGCCCGGCTCGCCGGTACGGTGCACAGCCGTTCCCAGACCGAGTCCAGTGGCTGCCCGGGGCCTGCCACCGTGACCGACCAGCCCGCCGCCGACAGCAGCCGTGCCGCGTCGTGCGGGTCGGCCGCGGGGCGCCCCTCGGACGGTGCGAAGGCCCCGACGTCGAGCAGCACGGCATGGTTGCGCCCGCGACGGGGCCGGTCGCGCAGCAACGCCTCCACCGTGTCGGGCGTGACCGCGCCGAGTATCGCGACGAGATCGCCCCCACCTGCCGGGACGGGGGCGGTGGCCAGCCCGCGCTGGTGGGTGGGGGTCAGCGCGGCGAGGGCGTCGAGCACCGCGTCGGCGGAGTGGTCGCCGACCTCCCGCGCCCCGGCGAGCACCTGCCCGTCACCGGTGGTGAGCGCGACGCGCTGGCCGTGCCGCTGCAGGTGCAGGCAGACGCTCGCGGCCAGCGACACCGCGCACTCGAAGCTGGCCGACCGCCCGTGGCCGCGGTGGGCCGCCGCCCGGTGGTCGAGCAGCACCGCCGTGCCGCCGCGCCACGGCCGTTCCTCGACCCGCACCATCAGCTCGTCGTAGCGCGCCGTGGCACGCCATGCGACCTTGCGCAGGTCGTCGCCCTGGCGGTAGCTGCGCACGACGACGTCGTCCTCGCCCTGCCCGGAGTGCAGGCGACCCGTGCCGTCCGAGCCGGCCCCGAGCCCGCCACCCGAGGGGATGCCGCGCAGCGGCACGACGACGGGCGTCGCCACGAGGCGGTGCCGCTCGCCGAGCTCGAGACCGAACTCGGCGAGCCCGAACGGGTCGGTGATGCGAGCGACCACCGGGCCGACGAGGTGGGTTCCCCGCAGCTGCGGCCGCAGCGGGTAGCGCAGCACCACCTCGCTGCCACGGCCGAGCCGCTCGACGACGAACCGGGGCCGCGCGCCCAGCGCGGCGGGCACCCCGTCCTCCAGCAGCAGACCGCCCGTGCCGAACCGCCCGGTGGCGCGGACCGTGAGCGAGACCTCGGAAGCGATGCCGACGGGAGTGCGTGGCGGCAGCATCCGGCGCTTCGCCGTGAGTCCGAGGCGCGCGCGGCCGGCGGCGAGCGTGGCGAGCAGCGGCAGCGCCACGAGGAATCCGGCGACCCGGAGCAGGTCGCGCTCGTCGAGCACCAGCGCGCAGAGCGCAGCCGCAAGCCCGGCTGCGAGCAGGCACCGCCCCCGGGTGGTGAGACCACCGGACGCCCCGCGCACCTAGCGCGCCCGGGGCTCGGAGTGCGGGCTCGCCGTCGCGCCGTTACCGGTCCGCAACCCCGCCGGGGCCTGCCCGTGCGGCACGGGGACCCGCTCCAACACGCCGCGGACCAGGTCGTCGGCGCTGCGCCGGGCGGCCTGCGCCTCGGCGGTGAGTACGAGCCGGTGCGACAGCACCGGCGGTGCCACGACGTGCATGTCGTCGGGGACCACGAAGTCGCGGCCCGCCAGCACCGCCTGCGCCCGCGACGCGCGGACCAGTTGCAGGGTCGCGCGGGGGGAGGCGCCGAGCCGCAGCTCGGGTAACCGGCGGGTCGCCGACACCAGCTCGACGGCGTAGCGGCGCAGCTCGGGCGCGACGTGCACGGCCCTTACCGCCCCGATCAGGGAGCGGACCTGGGCCGCGGTCGATACCGGAGCCAGCGTGGCGAACGGGTCGGTGGAGGCGTGTTCGTCGACCATCGCGAGCTCGGCGTCAGGCTCCGGGTAGCCCAGCGAGACGCGCGCGGTGAAGCGGTCGCGCTGGGACTCGGGCAGTGCGTACGTGCCCTCCATCTCCACCGGGTTCTGCGTGGCGATGACCATGAAAGGGCCATCGAGCGGGTAGCTGTGCCCGTCCACGGTTACCTGGCGCTCCTCCATGCACTCCAGCAGCGCGGACTGCGTCTTGGGGGAGGCGCGGTTGATCTCGTCGCCGACCACCACGTTGGCGAACACCGGGCCGGGGCGGAACTCGAAGTCGCCGGTGGTGCGGTTGTAGATCGACACGCCGGTGATGTCGGTGGGCAGCAGGTCCGGGGTGAACTGGATGCGGCTGACCGTGCAGTCGATCGACCGGGCCAGCGCCTTGGCCAGCGACGTCTTGCCCACGCCCGGCACGTCCTCGACCAGCAGGTGCCCTTCGGCGAGCAGCGTGGCCAGCGCGAGGCGCACCGTGTCGGGCTTGCCGACCAGCACCGTTGCGATGTTGTCCGCGATGGCCTCGATCACCGCGTGCAGGTCCGCCGACCGCGGCGCGGCGTCGGGGGAGCCGGAACCGGCCGTCGGGACGCTGCCAGGGCTCACGGGTCCTCCCGGTCTCTCGCCGGCCCCGTCACCGCTGCAGCGAGCATGCGACCCCGGGCCCGTGCTGGTGCAGCTCGACGCGCCAGCCTGGTACAGAGTGTGTCAAAGACCGGCAAAATACTCACCCGGTCGTGACTCGCCCGGCCAGCTCGACCACTGCTGCGACGAGCTCCGCGCCGTCGAGCAGCGCCGGGTCGTTGTGGTCGGCGCCCGCAACCACCACGACCTCCACCGGCCCGCCCGCAGCCGCCGCGACGGCACGGCTCTGCCCGGGTGGCACGACCGAGTCGCCCGAGCCGTAGACCACCGTGGTGGGGACGGTGACGCCACGGATCGGCGCCACCACGGGGAAGTGGTCGCGCAGCAGCGCGCGCACCGGCAGGAACGGGTAGTGGTGCCGTGCGACCGAGGCGAGGTCCGTGAACGGGGAGCGCAGCAGCAGTCCGCCGGGCGGGTGCTCGACGGCCAGCCGGGTCAGCACGGCGGCGCCGAGGCTCTCCCCGTAGTAGATCACCCGGCCCGGGGCCACCCCCGCCTGCTCGACGAGGTGGCGCCGTGCCGCGCGGGCGTCGAGCGCCAGACCCTGCTCCGACGGGCTGCCGGGATTGCCTCCGTAGCCGCGGTAGTCGAGCAGCAGGACCGCGAACCCTGCCGCGGTCAGCCGCCGCGCCAGCGGGACGCGGCCGGCCCGGTTGCCCCCGTTGCCCGGCGCCACCAGCACCGCCATCCTGCGGTCGGTACCGCGCGGTGGGGCGAACCAGGACGTCAGCGCCAGCCCGTCGGCGGTGTGCAGCGTGACCTCGCGCCCGCCCGGCAGCACCGTGCCCACCGGTGGCAGGTCCTGCTCGGGGAAGTAGATCAGCCGGCGTTGCAGACCCCACATCGCCCCACCCAATACCAGGACGACGGCGAGTACGCCGATCAGAGTGCGCACCACGGGGCCAGTGTGCCGCGCCCACGCGTTGCGCGAACGCGGCGTCGCGGCAGCGACGTTGCCCGAACGCCGCGTCGCGGCAGCGACGTTGCCCGAACGCCGCGTCGGCGCACGGCGGGAGGCCGCATCCCCCACTCAGCCCCACCACCGCTGACCTGCATCGGGACGCGGTGACGGCTCCGATGACAGGCTCGTTCGCGTTGACAGTGGTGGGAAGTGGGGTACCGTGGAAGTCGGTGGGGCGCGTGGGCGCTTCATGGCCGGTCCTGTCGGGCTGGCGGGGAGGTGGTGACCGTGTTCCTGGGCACGCACACCCCCCGGCTGGACGACAAGGGGCGGCTGACCTTGCCGGCGAAGTTCCGCGACGCACTCGCAGGGGGGCTGATGGTCACCAAGGGACAGGACCACTGCCTCTACGTCTTCCCCCGAGCCGAGTTCGAGGAGATGGCGCGCAAGGTGGCGTCGGCGCCGTTCACCAACGAGGCGGTGCGGGCCTACCAGCGTTACCTGTTCGCCGGGACCGACGAGCAACGTCCGGACGGCCAGGGCCGCATCTCGATCGCCACCGAGCTGCGCCGCTACGCCGGACTGGGCAGGGACTGCGTGGTCATCGGGGCGATCAACCGCCTCGAGATCTGGGACGGCACGGCGTGGGAGCGCTACCTCGCCGATCACGAGGAGTCTTACGCACAGGCACAGGAGGAGGTGCTGCCCGGAGTGTTCTGACCGGGTGGCCGCGCCCGGGCGAGCCGTTCCGGGTGCACCAACCCGGTGCCGCGAGGCCTCCGTCCGAGAGATCCAGCGGGCCTGACGCTCCTTCCCCGGCGCCAGGACCGCGTGCCACGGGCGGAGACCTGGCGGCACCGGGTGGACGAGGCAGCAACGGTCGGCGATGCATCGAGGGGTGCGCGTGAGCGAAGGGACTGCGGCAGTGGTCGAGTCAGGGCCCGGCGGGCCGGAAGGTGGGGCGCTGCGACACGTGCCCGTCCTGCTGCGCCGATGCCTCGACCTGATCGCCCCCGCGGTGACCGCCGTGGACGCTCCGGTCGCCGTGGACGCCACGCTCGGTGCAGGCGGCCACGCCGCGGCGCTGCTCGACGCGCATCCGCGGCTGCGCGTCATCGGTCTGGACCGCGACCGGGTGGCGCTCGACCTCGCGGCGCAGCGGTTGCGCGACCACGCCGACCGGTTCCATCCGGTGCACGCGGTTTACGACGGCCTGCCGGCCGTGCTGCAACGGCTCGGCATCGACGAGGTCCAGGCGGTGCTGTTCGACCTCGGGGTGTCCTCGCTGCAGCTCGACGACGCCGGTCGCGGCTTCTCCTACTCCCGGGATGCCCCGCTGGACATGCGGATGGACCAGACGTCGGGCCCCACCGCGGCCGACGTCCTCAACACCTACCCGGTCGCGGAGCTGGCACGGGTGCTCCGCGAGTACGGCGAGGAGCGCTTCGCGAAGCGCATCGCCGCCGCGATCGACGCGCAGCGCCGGGCCAGGCCGTTCGACTCCAGCGCCCGCCTCGTCGAGCTGATCTACCAGGCGGTGCCCGCGGCCGCCCGCCGCACCGGGGGTCACCCGGCCAAGCGGACGTTTCAGGCACTGCGGGTGGAGGTCAACGCCGAGCTCGACGTGCTGCGGGCGGCTGTCCCCGCGGCGTTGGGCTCGCTGGCCGTCGGCGGCAGGCTCGTCGCGCTGTCGTACCACTCGATCGAGGACCGCATCGTCAAGCGGGCGCTGCGCGCGCTCGCCACCTCCCGCACCCCGGCCGGGCTGCCCGTCGAACTGCCCGGGCACGGCCCGCAGCTGCGACTACTCACCCGGGGCGCCGAGCAGGCGACGCCGGACGAGATCGAAAGCAACCCGAGAGCCGCCTCGGTGCGAC
>WHSY01000025.1:16263-22136 GCA_009379815.1 Pseudonocardiaceae bacterium | reverse complement strand
CCGAGCAGGCGACGCCGGACGAGATCGAAAGCAACCCGAGAGCCGCCTCGGTGCGACTTCGCGCCGCCGAGCGCATCGCACCCCGGACCGGATCGCCGCAGCTCCCGCACGGCTCGGAGGTGAGGTCGTGACAGCACCGGCACGCAGCCCGGCCCCGGCACGGGATGCAGCACCGGCACGCAGCGCGGCGCCGCGCCCCCGCTCGGGTTCCGGGCGGGCGCGCTCGGCGGCTGCCCGGCGGGCGTACGCGCGCCGGGCGCAACGTACCGATCGCTGGCTCGCGCTGGGCGCGGAGCCGGAGGCTGCCGGTGGCCGCATCCGGTTCGTCGTCCTGGTGATGGTGTTGCTGACCACCGGGCTCGTCGCGACGTTGTGGCTGTCCACCGCGGCCGCGGCCGGCTCCTACCGGATGCAGGAGGCCCAGACCGAGACCCGCGACCTGTCCGAGCTCTCCGAGCAGCTCAGCAGGCGGGTGGCCACGCTCGAGACCGCACCCCAGCTGGCCCGGCGCGCACGGGAGCTGGGCATGGTTCCCGCCGGTGAACCCGCACACCTGGTGGTCGGTGCCGATGGCACCGTGACGGTGGTGGGCGAGCCGACTCCCGCAACGGCACCGCCCCCGCCGCCGCCTGCGACGCCGGTGCCGTCACCCGCCGCGCCCGCTCCCATTCCCGAACCCGCACCGGAGCCCGCACCGGAGGCGGAGCCCGCGCCGGATGCCGAGCCCGCACCGGAGCCGGAGCGGCGGGCCCTGCCCGCGCCGACACCGCCGGGAGACCGGTGATGCCGCGCCGCGGCCCGATGCGGGCGGCGCCGGGTCCGACGCGCGGGCGCCGCCCGGCGCGGGGGATGCCCGCCGGCGGCGCGCGGAGCCGGCTCGCGATAGGGCGGGTCGTGCTGATCGTCTCGCTGGTGGTGGCCGGGCTGAAGCTGGTGCAGGTCCAGGGGCTGCAGGCCGATGAGCTCTCGTCGAAGGCAGCCGGGCAGCGCACCACCGTGCAGCTGCTGCCGGCCGAGCGAGGTGCCATCACCGACCGTAACGGCGCCTTGTTGGCCTTCAGCACGGAGGCCCGCAGCCTCTACGCGATGCCGAACCGGATCGTCACCGAGCAGCGCGAGGTCGGCAACGACCCGCGGGCGCACAAGGAAGCCATGGCTCGCCGGGTGGCCGAGGTGCTGGGCACGAGGGTCAGCGAGTCGGAGCTGCTCGGCAAGCTGCTCAGCGACCAGACGGTGGTGCGGCTGGCCGAGGTGGTCCAGCCCGCTCAAGCCAGGACCATCCAGGAGGACTTCCCCGAGATCAGCGACGAGTACCGCGAGGTCCGCCGGTACCCGGGCGATGAGCTCGCCGCGAACGTGCTGGGGGTGGCGAACTGGCGCGCGGACGAGCAGAAGATCAGGGGCCTGGTGGGTCTGGAGAGCGTCGCCGACAGCCTGCTGGCCGGGCGCGACGGGCGCCGGATCGTCGACACCGCGGCGGGCGAGGACACCGTGATCCCCGGCAGCGAGCGGGCGGTCCGGCCGCCGGTGCCCGGGACCGACCTCGAGCTCACCCTCGACTCCAACCTGCAGTACGTCGTGCAGCAGCTGACCGAGGACTACGCGCGAAAGCAGGGTGCCTACAGCGCCAGCGCCGTCGTGCTCGACGCGGAGACCGGCGAAGTGCGCGCGATGGCCAACGGTGAGACGTTCAACCCCAACAAGCTCGCCGAGGCCAACCCCGAGAACCTCGGCAACCCTTCGGTGTCGACCCCCTTCGAGCCAGGCTCGGTCAACAAGATCGTCACCGCCGCAGCCGCGATCGAGTACGGTGTGGTCGCGCCCGACACCGTGCTCCAGGTCCCGGGTCGGATCGAGATCGGTGGTACCAGGATCAGCGACGCGTGGCCGCACGGCGTGCTGGACATGACGTTCACCGGCGTGCTGGCGAAGTCGTCGAACGTCGGCACGCTGAAGACCGCACAGCGCATCGGGCCGGATCGCTTCATGGAGATCCTCGACCGCTTCGGGATCGGCGAGCCGACCGGCATCGATCTGCCGGGCGAGAGCGGGGGGCGGGTCCCGCCACGCGAGCAGTGGTCGGGGAGCACCTTCGCCAACCTCCCCATCGGCCAGGGCCTGTCGATGACCGCGCTGCAGATGACCGGGATGTACCAGGCCATCGCCAACGACGGCGTGCGGATCCCGCCCCGCGTCGTCAACGCCGAGATCGCCCCGGACGGCACCCGCACCGAGCGTCCCCGTCCCGAGGGCGTGCGGGTCGTCAGTCCGCAGACCGCTCGCACCGTGCGCAACATGCTCCGGGCGGTGGTACAGGACGAGCCGGGCCAGCAGGGCACCGCGCCCGCTGCCGCGCTGGCCGGCTACCAGGTCGCGGGCAAGACCGGCACGGGCCAGCAGGTGGACCCGGCATGCGGGTGCTACAGCAACTCGACCTACTGGATCACCTTCGCCGGCATGCTGCCCGCGCAGGACCCCCGGTTCGTCATCGGCCTCGTGCTCGACGACCCGAAGGGCGGTACCAGTGCGGCGCCGCTGTTCCACGACATCGCCGCCTACATCGCGCAGCACTATCAGATACCGCTGCCGCCCGAGCCGAGCCCGGTCGCGACCCTCACCCTGCCGTGAGCTCCCGCGCGCCCGCCCCGCCCCGGCGGCCGCGGAACCGGGGTGCGGGACGAACCGCTCGGCCCGCGCCGGTAACCTCTCGCGGTGCCCGTCGCCCGGCCGTCAGCGCCGTCCGACCCGTTCGGTACGGCCGGGTGCCGCCCACCGACTCTGGACGTGACCCGTCGTGACGCCCTTGCCGACTCCCGCGACACCGGCCCCGAAACCGCTGCGTCCCACGTCGACGCCGCCGGTCGCGTTGGCGGAGCTGGCCGAGCTGCTGGGGCTGCCCGCTCCCGCGCGCGCCGCCGTCTCCGGCGCGGCGCTGTGGGCCCAGCAGGTCCAGCCGGGCGACCTGTTCGCGGCGCTGCCGAGTCTCGGCGCGGGGCGCCCGCACGGTGCCGACTTCGCGGTCGACGCGCTGGCAGGCGGGGCCGCCGCGGTGCTCACCGACCCCGAGGGTGCGAGCCGCCCGGCGCTGGCGGCCGCCGCCGTGCCGGTGCTGGTGCACCCCGACCCGAGGGCGGCGCTCGGCCCGGTCTCGGCCCGGATCTACGGTGACCCGTCGGACCGGCTGGCCGTGCTCGGCATCACCGGGACCTCCGGCAAGACCACCGTCACCTACCTGCTCGAGGAGGGCCTCCGGGCGGCCGGTGCAGCGACCGGGCTGCTCGGCACGGTGGAGACCCGGATCGGCACGCAGCGGCTCCCCAGCGCGTTCACCACACCGGAGGCGCCGGACCTGCAGGCGCTGCTCGCCGTGATGGCCGAGCGTGGCGTGACACACCTGCCGATGGAGGTCTCGAGTCACGCGCTGTCGCTGGGCCGGGTGGGCGGCACCGGCTTCGCCGTCGGCGCCTTCAGCAACCTGTCCCAAGATCATCTCGACTTCCACCCGGGCATGGCGGACTACTTCGCGGCCAAGGCGCTGCTGTTCGACGGGCGCGCCGCACGCGAGGTCGTCTGCATCGACGACGAGTGGGGCCGGCGGCTCGCCGCGCCCGGGCGGATCACCGTGTCGCTGCACGGGCCCGCGGACTGGCACGCGGCGAGCATCGAGGCGGCGCCCGCGGGGTCGCAGGCCTTCCGGGTGCTGGGGCCCGACGGGTTCGATCACGTCATGTCAATCCGGTTGCCCGGCGCGTTCAACGTGACCAACGCGCTGCTCGCGATGGCCTGCGGGCACGCCGCCGGCGCCGATCCCCGGCTGCTGCTGCGCGGCATCGGCCGCGCCGAGGTACCCGGCCGGATGCAACGGGTGGACCGCGGCCAGGACTTCCTCGCGGTGGTGGACTACGCGCACAAGCCTGCCGCGGTGGCCGCACTGCTCGACGCGGTGCGCGGCCAGGTGGCCGGTCGGGTGATCGTGGTGCTGGGCTGCGGCGGGGACCGCGACACCGCCAAGCGGCCGGTGATGGGGGCCGAGGCGGCGCGGCGGGCAGACCTGCTGATCGTCACTGACGACAATCCGCGCAGCGAGGACCCCGCCGCGATCCGGGCGGCGATGCTGTGCGGCGCCCGGCGGTACCCGAACGCGCAGCTGCGCGAGATCGGCGACCGGGCCGAAGCAATCGGCGCCGCGGTCGCGGCCGCCCGCGCGGGCGACGCGGTGGTGGTGGCAGGCAAGGGCCACGAGACCGGCCAGCAGGTCGGCGGCGTGACCCACCCGTTCTCCGACGCCGCCGTGCTCGCCGACCTGCTCGACGAGGTGCGCGGGTGATCGCGCTGAGCCTGACCGACGTCGCCGCCGCGGTCGGCGGCGCGCTACACGATGCGGACGGGACCGAGCTGGTCACCGGCGGGGTCGAGTTCGACTCGCGGCGGGTCGGGCCCGGCGGACTGTTCGTCGCCCTGCCGGGTGAGCGCGTCGACGGGCACGACTACGCAGCGGCCGCGATGGCCGCCGGCGCGGCGGGTGTGCTCGCCGGGCGGCCCGTCGAGGTGCCGGCCGTGGTGGCCGGACCGGCCGATCCGGGCACCGCACTGGGCTCCTACGCGCTGGCCGCCGACGCCGACGGCGCGGGCGCGGCAGTGCTCGCCGCGCTGGCGCGACTGGCTCGCGCGCTCGTCGACCGGTTGCGGCCCGGCGGCCTGCGCATCGTCGGCATCACCGGCTCGTCGGGCAAGACGTCGACCAAGGACATGGTCGCCGCGCTGCTGGACCCGCTGGGGCCCACCGTCGCGCCGCCCGGCTCGTTCAACAACGAGATCGGCCACCCGTGGACGGTGCTGCGCGCCGACGGCGCCACCCGCCACCTGGTGCTCGAGCTGTCGGCGCGCGGCCCGGGTCACGTGGCGGCGTTGTGCCGGGTCGCGCCCCCCTCGGTCGGCGTGGTGCTCAATGTCGGTTCCGCGCACCTCGGCGAGTTCGGCTCGCGTGAGGCGGTGGCCCTCGCCAAGGGGGAGCTCGTCGAGACGCTGCCCACCGACGGCGTGGCGGTGCTCAACGCCGACGACCCCGCGGTGGCCGCGATGGCAGGACGCACCGCCGCCCGGGTGGTCCGGTTCGGCCGGTCGGCTGCCGCCGACGTCCGCGCCGCTGACGTCGGCCTCGACAGCGCGGGTCGAGCGTCGTTCCGCCTGGTCAGCTCGGCCGGCGAGGCCACCGTGACGCTCGCGGTGCACGGCGCGCACCAGGTCGGCAATGCGCTGGCCGCCGCGGCGGTGGCACTAGAGCTGGGCGCGACGCCGCAGCATGTCGCCCGAGTCCTGGGCGGCTACCAGCCCGCGTCGCGCTGGCGGATGGAGGTCACCGACCGCCCCGACGGGCTCACCGTCGTCAACGACGCCTACAACGCCAACCCCGAATCGGTCCGTGCGGCGCTGCACACGCTGGTGGCCATGGCCGAAGGCGGCCGCCGGAGCTGGGCGGTGCTCGGCCCCCTCGGCGAGCTCGGTCCGGCCACGGACCGTGAGCACGCCGAGATCGGCAGGCTGGTGGTGCGTCTCGGGGTCGGTCGGCTGGTCGTGGTCGGCGAGGCGGCCCGGTCGATGTACCGGGCGGCGGGCGCGGCCCCAGGGGCGGCGACCCAGGGGAAGGCGACCCAGCACAAGGCGGAGCCGGTGCTGGCAGCCGATGTCGAGTCGGCGCTGGCGTTGCTGCGTGCCGAGCTGGCTCCGGGCGATGTGGTGCTGGTCAAGGCCTCCCGCACCTTCGGGCTGGAACGGATCGCCGACGGCCTGCTCGACCCCACCGTGCCCGACGCCACTGTGCCCGACGCCACTGTGCCCGACGCCACTGTGCCCGACGCCACTGTGCCCGACGC
>WHSY01000025.1:0-16166 GCA_009379815.1 Pseudonocardiaceae bacterium | reverse complement strand
CGCCACTGTGCCCGACCCCACCGAGGGGAGCGGCCGGTGAGCGGCATCCTGATCGCAGCCGGGGTCGCCCTGGCCGTCTCCATCCTCTTCACCCCCTACCTGATCCGGCTGTTCTCCCGGCAGGGCTTCGGCCAGGAGATCCGCCAGGAGGGGCCCGAGGGCCACCAGAGCAAGCGCGGCACGCCCACGATGGGTGGGACGGCGATCCTGCTCGCGCTCTGGGCGGGCTACCTCGTCGCGCACCTCGTCCGCGGCGGCCCCGTCCCGACGGCCTCGGCGCTGCTGGTGCTGCTGCTGGCCAGCGTGCTCGGACTGGTCGGCTTCCTCGACGACCTGATCAAGATCCGGCGGCAGCGAAACCTCGGCCTGAACAAGACCGCCAAGCTGGTGGGGCAGCTGGTCGCCGCGGTGACCTTCGCCGTGCTCGCGCTGCGGTTCCCCGACCGCAACGGGGTCACCCCCGCCTCGACCAACCTGTCGTTCGTGCGCGACATCGCGGTGGTCTCGCTCGGCGCCGTGGGATTCGTGATCTTCTGCTACCTGCTGGTCTCGGCCTGGTCCAACGCGGTGAACTTCACCGACGGGCTCGACGGGCTCGCGGCGGGATCGGCCGCGATGGTGCTCGCCACCTACGTGATCGTGGCGTTCTGGCAGTTCACGCAGGACTGCGCGGCTGCGCTCATCCCCGGCTGCTACACGGTTCGCGACCCCCTCGACGTGGCGGTGGTTGCGGCGGCTGCGGTCGGCGCGTGCGTCGGCTTCCTGTGGTGGAACGCGGCTCCGGCCAAGATCTTCATGGGTGACACCGGCTCGCTGGCCATCGGCGGCCTGCTCGCCGGCCTGTCGGTGGTGACGCGCACCGAGATGCTGCTCGTGGTGATCGGGGGGTTGTTCGTCGCCGAGGCGCTGTCGGTGGCGTTGCAGATCGCGGTCTTCCGCACCACCCGCAAGCGGCTGTTCCGGATGGCGCCGTTCCACCACCACTTCGAGCTCGCCGGCTGGGCGGAGACCACCGTGATCATCCGGTTCTGGCTGCTCGCCGGCATCTGCTGTGCGCTGGGCGTCGGCGCGTTCTACAGCGAGTGGCTCAGCATGGCCGGGGGCTGACGGCGTGCACCCGATCGAGGATCTCGCCGCTGCCCGCGTCGTGGTCGCCGGGGCCAGGGTCACAGGATCGGCGGTCGCCCGTGCCCTGGTCGAGCAGGGCGCGCAAGTGACCGTCACCGACAGCTCCCCGGACCTGCTCGCCGCGCTCGAGGGCGGCGGCATCTCCGTCGCGACCGGCCTGACCGCGCCGCCCGAGGGCACCGACTTGGTCGTGACCAGCCCCGGCTGGCGGCCCGACGCACCGCTGCTGACGGCCGCGGCCGCGGCAGGTATCGACGTCGTCGGCGACGTCGAGCTCGCGTGGTGGCTCGATCGGCGGCGACCGGGTGGGCCGGCCTGCTGGCTGGTGGTGACCGGGACCAACGGCAAGACCACCACCGTGGGCATGCTCGAGGCCGTGCTCCGCGCCGCCGGGATCGACGCGGTGGCCTGCGGCAACGTCGGCCTGGCGGTGGTGGAGGCGGT
Source organism: Pseudonocardiaceae bacterium (assembly GCA_009379815.1). Lineage (GTDB taxonomy): Bacteria > Actinomycetota > Actinomycetes > Mycobacteriales > Pseudonocardiaceae > WHSY01. Next base: position 14,594 of record WHSY01000025.1, on the reverse strand, counting down.
CCGCGCGGGCCACGCGGTGCTGGCAGTGGAGCTGTCGTCGTTTCAGCTGCACTGGTCGCGCTCGCTGGCACCACGGGCGGCGGCGGTGCTCAACGTCTCCGCCGACCACCTCGACTGGCATGGCTCGATGGCGGCATACGCCGCGGCCAAGGGCATCGCCTACGCGGCTGCGGGAACGGCGGTGTGCAACGCCGACGACGCCGGGTCGGTCGCGCTGGCAGGCGATCACCCGGATCGCGTCGATGTCACTCTCGGACCGCCCGGGCCGGGCATGCTCGGTATCGCCGACGGCAACCTCGTCGACCGTGCGTTCGGGCCGGGAACCGGTGGGGAGGTACTCGCCGGCGTCGGCGACGTCGGACCGCCGGGCCCGCACAACCTCGCCAACGCGCTCGTGGCCACCGCGCTGGCCCGCTGCGCCGGCGTGGGCGCGGCCGCCGTCGAGGCCGGCCTGCGGTCGTTCGTACCGGGCGGGCACCGCGGTGTCACGGTGAGTGAGTTCCGCGGCGTGCGCTACGTCGACGACTCCAAGGCCACCAACCCGCATGCGGCGCGGGCCGCGCTGCTCGCCCACCCACGGGTGGTCTGGGTCGCCGGTGGGCTGCTCAAGGGCGCCGACGTGGACGAGCTGGTGGCAGCGACCGCAGACCGGATCACCGGTGCCGTGCTGCTCGGTGCCGATCGCGCGGTGATCGCCGGCGCGCTGGCTCGACACGCACCGGATCTCCCGGTGCGGGTGGTCGACTCGGGAGACGATGGCGCCATGACCGACGTGGTGGCCGCGGCGGCCGGCCTCGCCCGGCCGGGTGATGTGGTGCTGCTCGCACCCGCGGCGGCGTCGATGGACATGTTCTCCGACTACGCCCACCGCGGTCGCGCGTTCGCCGCGGCGGCGCAGGCGTTGGCGGGGGAGCGCGCGGGATGACCGGTACCGCCACTGCCCGGCCCGCCCGGCCCGCCCGATCCCGCCGGCTCGGCCGGAACGCCCGGTCGACCGGGCGGCAGCTGGCTGTCGCGCGCGCAGCGCTGACCGCATGGCTGGCGCGACCGCTGACCTCGCTGCACCTGGTACTGGCCACATTCGGGCTGCTCACCCTGTTCGGGCTGGTCATGGTGCTGTCGGCGTCGAGCGTCCAGTCCTTCACGCGGGCAGGCTCGTCCTATGCCGTGTTCACCCACCAAGCGGTGTTCTGCGCCGTCGGGCTGATCCTGTTCTGGATCGCCCTGCGGCTGCCGGTCGGGTTCCTGCGGGCGACCAGCCTCGCCTTCCTGCTGGTGTGCATCGTGATGCTGGTGCTGGTGCTCACGCCGCTGGGCGCCGAGTCGAACGGGGCGCAGAGCTGGTTGCGGCTCGGGCCGGCATCGATTCAGCCCGCCGAGCCGGCGAAGCTGGCGCTGGCGATGTGGGGGGCCCAGGTCCTGGTGACCAAGCGTGCCCTGCTGGGCCAGTGGCGCCACCTGCTGGTGCCACTCGTTCCGGTGTCGGTGGGGGTCTTCGCACTGGTGATGCTGCAGCCCGACATGGGCACGACGATGGTGCTGGCGATGGTGCTGCTGGCACTGCTGTGGTTCGTCGGTGCGCCTGCCGAGCTGTTCGGGGTGATCGTCGTCGCCGCGACGGCCGGCGCGACGACCATGGCCGCGATCGCCGGCTACCGCTCGGAGCGGATCGAGTCGTTCCTCAACCCGACTGCCGAACCGCTGGGCGCCGCCTACCAGGCACGGCAGGCGCTCTACTCGCTGGCCGAGGGGGGCTGGTGGGGTGTGGGGCTGGGCCAGGGCAGCGCCAAGTGGGACTATCTGCCCAACGCCCACAACGACTTCATCTTCGCGATCATCGGGGAGGAGCTGGGCTTCCTGGGTTGCCTGGTGGTGCTGCTGCTGTTCGCCACCCTCGCCTACACCGGGCTGCGGATCGCCGCCCGCAACACCGACCCGTGGATCAAGCTCGTGACGGCCACGATCACCACGTGGCTGGTGGGCCAGGCCGCGATCAACATCGGCTACGTGGTGGGGCTGCTGCCGGTCACCGGGCTGCAGCTCCCGATGATCTCGTCCGGAGGGACCTCGCTGGCGTTGACCATGTTCAGCTTCGGCCTGCTGGCCAACTTCGCCCGGCACGAGCCGCAGGCGGTGGCGGCGCTGCGCTCCGGCACGACCTCCTCCAGGCTGCTACGGCTGCGACCGCCGGAGCCCTACCGGCCGCCACCGCCGACCACGCGTCCCGGTGCCCGACGTCCCGCCGCCGCCGAACGCCGGAGGGGAGCGCGGTGAGCGGCGGTGCTCCGCTGTCGGTCGTGCTGGCCGGGGGCGGGACCGCCGGCCACGTCGAGCCTGCGCTGGCGCTGGCCGACGCGCTGCGCCGGATGGTGCCCGAGGCCCGGATCACCGCGCTGGGTACCGAGCGAGGCATCGAGACGCGGCTGGTCCCCGAACGCGGCTACCCGCTCGAACTCGTACCGCCGGTGCCGCTGCCCCGCAGGCCCCACCCCGACCTGCTGCGGTTGCCGCTACGGCTGCGTTCGGCGGTGCGCAGGACACGGGAGGTGCTGGGTGACACCGGCGCCGACGTCGTCGTCGGCTTCGGCGGCTACGTGGCGCTGCCCGCCTACCTGGCGGCCCGCGGCCGCCTGCCGATCGTGGTGCACGAGGCCAATGCCCGCGCCGGGTTGGCGAACAAGATCGGTGCCCGGTTCGCCGGCCGGGTCGCCGCTGCGGTGCCCGGAACCGGGCTGCCCGGCGTCGAGGTGATCGGGATGCCGCTGAGCCGCTCGATCTCCACGCTCGACCGGGCAGGGTTGCGGGCGAAGGCCCGCGCGCACTTCGGCCTGCACCCCGAGGCCCCCACGCTGCTGGTGACCGGAGGCTCGCAGGGCGCCAGGTCGCTGAACATCGCGGTCTCCGATGCCGCACCGGCGCTGGCATCGGCCGGCATCGGCGTGCTGCACGCGCACGGTGCCCGCAACGCCGTCGCCGTCCAGCCGGTCGCCGGGGCGCCGCCGTACGTCGCGGTGCCCTACCTGGATCGGATGGACCTCGGGCTGGCGGCCGCGGACCTGGCGATCTGCCGCTCCGGCGCGATGACCGTCGCCGAGCTGTCCGCCGTCGGCCTGCCCGCGGTGTTCGTCCCGCTTCCGCACGGTAACGGCGAGCAGGCGCTCAACGCCCGCGAGCTGGTCGATGCCGGTGGCGCGGTGCTCGTCGCGGATGCCGAGCTCACCCCGGAGCGGGTCGTCCGTGAGGTGGTGGGCGTGCTCACCGACCAGCGCCGGCTCGCCGCGATGAGCACCGCGGCCCGGGTCGCGGGCCACCCGGAGGCGGACGCCACACTGGCGAGGATCGTGCTGGAGGTGGCCGAATGACAGCGACGTCGCCCGGGCCCGCGCTGCCGCCGTTGTTGCAGCGCACCCACCTGATCGGCATCGGGGGTGCCGGGATGAGCGGGATCGCCCGGATCGTGCTCGCCAGGGGTGGGGAGGTGTCCGGGTCGGACGCCAAGGACTCCCGCGCCCTGCTGGCGCTGCGGGCGCTCGGAGCCCGGACCGCTGTCGGGCATTCGGCCGTCCACCTCGACCAGCTCTCCGGCGACCCGACGACCATCGTGACCACCAAGGCGGTGCACCAGACGAATCCGGACAACCCCGAGCTGCTCGAGGCCGCCCGACGTGGCATCCCCGTGCTGCACCGCTCCACCGTGCTGGCGGAGCTGATGGAGGGCTACCGGGTGGCGTGCGTGACGGGCACCGCGGGCAAGACGTCCACGACGTCGATGCTGACCGTGGCACTGCAGCACTGCGGGCTGGATCCCTCCTTCCTCGTCGGCGGCGACCTCAACGCTTCCGGCGCCGGGGCGCACCACGGCACGGGTGACGTGTTCGTGGCCGAGGCCGACGAGAGCGACGGATCGTTCCTGGCGTACTCGCCCGATGTCGCCGTGGTCACCAACGTGGAGGCCGATCACCTCGACCACCACGGCACGGTCGAGGCGTACACGGCGACCTTCGACGCCTTCCTTGAGCGGATTCGCCCGGGCGGGTTGCTGGTCGCCAACTCCGACGACCCCGGATCGGCGGCGCTGGCGGCGCGGGCGGTGGCCGAGGGGATCCGGGTGCGCCGGTACGGGCGGGCGGCGACGACGGCCGGTGACGCGCTGGTCGGCGAGTACCGCCCCGAGGGAAGCCGTGGGGTCGTCGAGCTCGAGCTGGGCGGCCGGCGGGTGACACTGCAGGTCGCCGTGCCCGGCGAGCACATGGCCGGCAACGCCGTCGCGGCGCTGCTGGCCGGCCTGGAGCTGGGCGTGCCGCTGGCGGGGATGCTCGACGGGCTCGCCGGGTTCACCGGGGTGCGGCGCCGGTTCGAGTTCCGCGGTCGCAGTGCAGGGGTGCGGGTCTACGACGATTACGCCCACCACCCGACGAAGGTGGCTGCGGCGCTGCGCGGCGCGCGCCAGGTGGTGGCCGACGGTCGGCTCGTGGTGGCGTTCCAGCCGCACCTGTACTCGCGCACTCGCGACTTCGCCGCCGAGTTCGGCACCGCGCTGGCGCTTGCCGAGGTGGTGCTCGTGCTCGGCGTCTACGCTGCCCGGGAGGATCCGATTCCCGGTGTCACCGGCGCACTCGTCGCTGACGCGATACCGCTGCCGGCCGGGTCGGTGTACTACGAGCCGTCGTTCGACCGGGTGCCAGGTCGGCTCGCCGACCTGGTCGAGCCCGGAGACCTGGTGGTCACGATGGGGGCGGGCGACGTCACGATGCTCGGACCGGAGCTGCTCGCAGAGCTCGAGCGTCGTGGCGAACCGGCAGCAGGCGACGCCGGTCCGGACTCGCCGGTTGCCGGGTCGCCAGGGCGGCTGTGAGTTCCCGGGGATCGCGACGCCGCCTCCGCCCCGGGCGCCCCACAGCGGCAGACCGCGCGGGCGGCCGCCAGACGCGCCGGGGTCGCACCCGGACCGACCGCGCCGCACACCCCGCCCGGCGCCGGACGCCTCCTCGGCGGGCCCGTGCCGACCGCGCCGCCCGCGGACGACGGCGCCTGCGGGTCGCGATCGTGACCGTGGCGCTGGCCGGGGTGGCGGGCGTGCTGTGGTTGCTGCTGGGAAGCTCGCTGCTCGGCGTGCGCCAGGTCGAGGTCGCGGGCGCCGTCGAGCTGTCCGCCGAGCAGGTGCGCACCGCGGCCGCGGTGCCGCTCGGCACGCCGTTGCTGCGGCTGGACACCGCGGCGATCGAGTCTCGGGTGCAGCAGCTGGGCCGCGTCGCCGGTACCGAGGTCGGCCGCTCGGTGACCGGGACGGTGCACGTCGCGGTCACCGAGCGGGCACCGATCGCGATCGTGCCGGCCGCGGACGGGGTGCACCTCGTCGACGCCACCGCCACCGACTTCGCCACCGTGCCCGCCGCACCACCCGGCTTGCCCGTGCTGCGGGTGCCGCGGGTCGCGCCCGGCGAGCCTGCCGCGCGGGCGGCGGCGCAGGTGCTGGCCGCGCTTCCGCCGTCGCTGTTGCCCCAGGTGCAGGTGGTCACCGCCGACTCGCCCGCGAACGTCGTGCTGCGGCTCGATGAGGGGCGCCACGTGCGCTGGGGCGCGCCGGACCGTTCCGCGCGCAAGGCGGCCGTGCTCGGACCCCTGCTCACCCAACCCGGCCGGGTCTACGACGTGTCGAGCCCCCAGCTGCCCACCATCTCCTGACCGGAGTGTCCGCACCGGTCGGACGGCCGCGAATCTCGGGCTGCGACGCGCCGACCGGCGTGGCTGCTGGACCGCGCCGGGGGCGATGCCTACCGTCGCTCACAACACCCGGAGCTGACATAACTGTAACCCTTTACTTGAGGTTGAGGGTTCGCGACGCGCCGGGGGGAGGGCATCCGGTGCCGGCGGAGTCCATCCGGCACCAGCACGCGACCAGGAAGGCCCACAGCCATGGAAGGTCCAGCGCGATGACGCCCCCGCACAACTACCTCGCGGTCATCAAGGTGGTCGGCATCGGTGGCGGTGGCGTCAATGCCGTCAACCGGATGATCGAGGTGGGGCTCAAGGGCGTCGAGTTCATCGCCGTGAACACCGATGCCCAAGCACTGCTGATGTCCGACGCCGACGTCAAGCTCGACATCGGTCGCGAGCTGACTCGCGGGCTCGGCGCGGGCGCCGACCCCGATGTGGGCGCAAAGGCGTGCGAGGACCACCGGGAGGAGATCGAGGAGGTCCTCAAGGGGGCCGACATGGTGTTCGTCACGGCCGGCGAGGGCGGCGGCACCGGCACCGGCGGTGCGCCCGTGGTCGCCAACATCGCCCGCAAGCTCGGCGCGCTGACCATAGGCGTGGTGACCCGGCCGTTCTCCTTCGAGGGCAAGCGCCGCGGCGGCCAGGCCGAGGACGGCATCACCGAACTGCGCAACGAGTGCGACACTCTGATCGTGATCCCCAACGATCGGCTGCTGCAGCTCGGCGACGCCGGGGTCAGCCTGATGGACGCCTTCCGGTCGGCCGACGAGGTGCTGCTCTCCGGGGTGCAGGGGATCACCAACCTCATCACGACGCCCGGTCTGATCAACCTCGACTTCGCCGATGTCAAGAGCGTGATGTCCGGAGCGGGCAGCGCACTGATGGGTATCGGATCCTCCCGGGGGGAGGGCCGGTCGGTGCAGGCAGCCGAGAAGGCGATCAACTCACCGCTGCTCGAGGCGTCGATGGACGGGGCGCACGGCGTGCTGCTGTCGATCGCGGGTGGATCCGATCTCGGGCTCTTCGAGATCAACGAAGCGGCTTCCCTGGTGCAGGAGTCGGCGCACACCGAGGCCAACATCATCTTCGGCACGGTGATCGACGACTCGCTCGGCGACGAGGTGCGGGTGACCGTGATCGCGGCCGGGTTCGACGCCGGGGCTCCCTCCCACAAGAAGCTCGATCCGGCGCCGGTGGCGTCGCGCCCGGTGGCCAGTGGCCAAGCGGGGCAGGTCGGCCAGAGCGTGCACCCGCAGCAGGCCGGCGCACCGGAGCCGCGGCAGGCAGCCCAGCACACGCCCAGTCCCAGTGGCCAGCGAGAGCCCAGTGGCCAGCGAGAGCCCAGCCCCAGCGGCCAGCGGGAGCACGCCCCGGGCATCAGCGGGCAGGGCGGGTCGCCCCAGGATGAGCAGCGGGCGCCGGCGCCCCACACCGGGGACGGTCAGCCCGGTCGCGCCGTGCCGGGGCGCGCGGTGCCCGGCCGCGCCGTGCCGGTATCCGAGGAGGAGGACGACGACGTGGACGTGCCCCCGTTCATGAAGCGTTGACCGGACCGGTCCGGATCCGCCGGATCGTCACCACGCGGGACGGCGGGACGTCGGCGGGTACGTACGCGTCGTTCAACCTCGGTGCGCATGTCGGTGACCGGCCCGAGGCCGTCGCCGCCAACCGCGACCGGCTGGCCCGCGAGGTAGGGCTCGCGCCCGACCGACTGGTCTGGATGGAGCAGGTGCACGGCCGTACGGTCGAGGTCGTCGACGGTCCGCGCGCCGAACCCGTGCCGGCGACCGACGGCCTGGTGACGGCCGTGCCGGGGCTCGCAGTCGTCGTGCTGGTCGCCGACTGCGTGCCGGTGCTGCTCGCCGATCCGGAGGCCGGTGTGATCGCGGCGGTGCACGCGGGCCGGGTGGGGGCCCGCGTGGGAGTACTCCCGGCGGCGCTGACGGTGATGCGGCAGGCCGGGGCCGACGTCGGTGCCGTCGAGGCGCTGCTCGGGCCGGCCGCCTGCGGGCAATGCTACGAGGTGCCCGCGACGATGCGCGAGGACGTCGAGGACCACCTGCCCGGCAGTGCGAGCCAGACCCGGCGGGGCACTCCCGCCCTCGACCTGCGTGCCGGGTTGTGGCGGCAGCTCGCCGATGCCGGTATCGCCCGGATCGGGGTCGACCCGCGCTGCACCCTCGAGGATCGCGAGCTCTACAGCCACCGCAGGGAGGGCACCACCGGCAGGCTCGCCGCGCTGACCTGGATGGAGGCCCAGCCACGTGAGTGACCGGGCGCGCGAGCTGGCCGGCGCGCTCGCCGCGGTCCGGGGGCGGATCGCGGTGGCATGCTCGGCCGCCGGCAGGGACCCGTCCGAGGTGCGGCTGCTCACCGTCACCAAGACCTTTCCCGCCGCAGATGTCGCGCTGCTGACCGACCTCGGGCTCGACGGCTTCGCCGAGGCCCGCGACCAGGAGGCGGCGCCGAAGGTCGCCGAACTGGCCGCGTTGCGCCCCGACTCCCGGCCGCGGTGGGAGATGGTGGGGCGGCTGCAGCGCAACAAGGCTGGGTCGGTGGCCCGCTGGGCACACGCGGTCCAGTCGGCCGACTCTCCGCGGCTGGTCGACGCGCTGGACCGGGCCGCCCGGACTGCCATGACTGCGGGGGAGCGAGCCGGACCACTGCCCGTACTGGTGCAGGCCAGCATCGACGGTGATCCCGGTCGTGGGGGGTGCCCGCTGGCGGCGCTCCCGGCGCTGGCCGACCGCGTCGATGGCGGTGACGCCCTGCACCTGGCAGGGGTGATGGCCGTCGCCCCGCTCGGCACGGATCCGGACGAGGCGTTCGCCACACTCAGTGCGGCAACCGAGCGGCTCCGTCGCGATCACCCCGGCGCCACCGAGCTGTCCGCCGGGATGAGCGAGGACCTGGAGGCCGCGATCCGCCACGGCTCGACATGCGTGCGTGTCGGAACCGCGCTGCTGGGCGGGCGGCGGTTAATCTCGCGGTGACCGTGCGCAACGTCTCCTGGCTCGATCGGGCGGACCGGGAGGACTGGGATCGCCAGGCAGGCAACCTGGGATCGCCAGGCGGGCAACACAGAAGGGCAAGGCGGATGAGCACGCTGCACAGGCTGAAGGCCTACTTCGGCATGGTCCCCGCCGAGGAGCTCGACGACTACGACCCCGACTACGACTACCACCCCGAGTACGGGGCGGAATACTACGACGACTACCCGCCGGAGCGGCCGCCGCGACGTCCCCGCCACCCGAGTCGGGACGAGCGTGACCGTGACGCCTGGGGCCGTCACCCGCGCGCCGACGATGGCTACCGGGACGGCAACCGCGAGCCCGAGCCGGCCGCCGTACGCACCGCGCGGCGTCCCGGCTGGTCGCCGGAGGCCCCGGTCCGCGGTGCGCTGGCGGTCGACACCGCGCCCCCGATGCGCGAACCCGCGCGGGAACCGGCGCCTCGCAACGACCCGTTCGGCGAGGAGGACGGCCATCCGCTGGGCCGCATCGTCACGTTGCACCCGCGCAGATACGACGAGGCGCGGCCCATCGGTGAGCGTTACCGCGAGGGTATGCCGGTGATCATGAACCTCACCGAGATGGACGATGCGGACGCCAAACGGCTGGTCGACTTCGCCGCGGGGCTGGCGTTCGCGCTCCGCGGCTCCATCGACAAGGTGACCACAAAGGTGTTCCTTCTCTCACCCGCGAACGTCGACGTCAGCGCCGAGGACAGGCGTCGCATCGCCGAGGGCGGCTTGTTCAACCACTCCTGACGCACGGCCGCGCCGGGAGGGATGGCACAGTATGGGCGTGGACATCGTCCGGTACGTGGTGTACTACCTGCTGTTCTTCTTCTGGCTGCTGCTCATCGCCCGCGTCGTGGCGGAGCTCGTGCGCTCGTTCGCTCGCGACTGGGCGCCTGCCGGAGGTGTGGCGATGGCCCTGGAGTCGATCTACACCGTCACCGATCCGCCGGTCCGTACACTCAGACGGGTGATCCGTCCCGTGCGTATCGGAGGCGTAGCACTGGACTTGTCGATTATGGTTCTGCTGCTCGTGGTGTTCATACTGATGCGAGTGGTGGATCCTAGGTAGCGGCCGTCGGGGCACGTGGGCCGATGCTCGAAGGTGTGCACAGTCGAGGAGTGCGTGAGGTGATCCCATGCCGTTGACCCCCGCCGACGTTCACAACGTCGCGTTCAGCAAGCCGCCGATCGGCAAGCGGGGCTACAACGAGGACGAGGTCGACGCGTTCCTCGACCTCGTCGAAGCCGAGCTGGCGCGGTTGATCGAAGAGAACAACGATCTCCGCAACCAGGTGGAGCAGCTCGATGAGCAGCTCAACGAGGCGCCGGCTGCCCCGAGCCGGCCCGAACCGGTCCGCCAGGCCGAGCAGCCACTGCCGGCACCGCAGCCGGCCACTGCCCCCGCCCCGGCTCCCGCACCCGCGATGGTCGAGCAGACCTCGCCGGGTGGCGATCATCACGTCCAGGCCGCGAAGGTGCTCGGCCTGGCCCAGGAGATGGCCGACCGGCTCACCGGTGAGGCCAAGGCCGAGGCCGACGGGATGCTCGGCGAGGCGCGGACGAAGTCCGAGCAGTTGCTGTCGGAGGCCAGGGCCAAGGCCGACAGCATGGTCAACGAGGCGCGGACACGCGCCGAGACCATGCTCAACGACGCGCGCACCCGCGCCGAGACACTCGAGCGTCAGGCCAGGGAGAAGGCCTCCTCGCTCGAGCGCGACGCCCAGCGCAAGCACACCGAGACAATCGGAGCGATCAACCAGGAGAAGTCGGCCCTGGAGAAGCGGATCGACGAGCTCCGCACCTTCGAGCGCGAGTACCGAACCCGTCTCAAGACCTACCTCGAGTCCCAGCTGCGCGAGCTCGACGGACGGGGGTCGGCGGCGCCCGCCGAGGCCGGCGGCCGGTCCCAGCAGGGTTACGCGTCCTCCGGCTTTGCCGCGAGGGCGGAGGCCGGCAGCTGATACCACGGGGGCGGGCGTGCTCATCCTGATCGGACTACTGCTGCTCGCTGCAGCCGGGTTCCTGGGTGCGGCGCTGGCCATCGGGCCGGTGACGTGGGCCTGGGCATCGATCACGGCGAGCGCGCTCGCCGCAGTAGCCCTGGCCGTGCGCTGGTGGCGGTCGCGGCGCGCCAGGCGCGCCGCGGCACACCGGCGGCGCCGGGCAGGTGGTGGCGGGACCGGGGCCGCCTCTCCCGACCCCAAGCCGTCGGCCTCCGGTGGTCGCTACAGGGCGGCGCGGCAAGCCGGGGAGCCCGCCGAGGAGGACACCGACGCGGTCGACCTGCTCGTCGTCAGCGAGCTCACCGATGAGGTGCTGGTCGTCGACGAGCGGCCGCGCTACCACAGCAGCGGCTGTCGCTGGCTCGGCTCCCGACCCACCGAGGCGCTCCCGGTGCAGGAGGCGCGCGACCTCGGGTTCACCCCCTGCGCCGGCTGCGGGCCGGACGCGGAGTTGGCTCGCCGCCACCGGGCCACCAGCGCCGGTTGAGCCGGGACCGAGTTCCCGGTTCCCCGCAGCTGAGCCCGACCACCGTACGGATGGCGCGCGGAGACGCGACCAGTAGACATGCGTCGCGTATGGGAGCATACTACTTGCATGGGAGTTCTCCTGCAGGTTCGTGACGTACCTGAGGACGTGCACCGCACGCTCAAGGCTCGGGCCGCCGAAGCCGGCCAGTCGCTGTCGGAGTTCGTGCGCCAGGAGCTGGCCAGGGTCGCCACCCGGCCTACCGAGCAGGAGCTGGCCCGCCGGTTGCGGTCGCGTACTCCGGTCGACCTGGGCGGCCGCACCTCGGCGCAACTCATCGACGAGATCAGGGACGAGATCACCGGGTGATCCCGGCGCAGCGAAACGTCGCTGGCCCGACGATGGTGGTGGACGCCTCTGCGATGGTCGACGTGTTGACCGGCCAGCCCCTCCGCGAGCGCCTCATCGAGGTCCTGCTGGACGGGCAGGCAGCGCTGCATGCCCCTGCACTCCTCGACGTCGAGGTGGTGTCGGCCGCTCGGCGTCTCGAACTCGCCGGCAGCGTCGCCGCGCAGCGCGCCGGACAGCTGCTGGACGACTTCGCGGAGTTCGGCATCTCGCGGCATCCGCTGCCGTCGTTGACAGCGCGGGTGTGGGCGCTGCGCGACTGGGCCCGGGTGGCCGATGCGTACTACGTGAGCCTGGCGGAGGCGCTGGACGCCCCGTTGCTGACCACCGATCTACGGCTGGCGCGTACGGTGCGGGATCGCGACGTGGTGGAGGTGGTGGATCTCGATGACCGGTAACGGTTCCGCGAGCGCCCGCTGGCGGGAGCTGCTCGAGGCCAGGGCCATCCCGCCGGAGATCCGTGCCGCAGCCCCCGACAACCCCTACCGGCACGAGCCGCGGCGGTTCGCCGCGCCGGAGCAGCCTCCCGACACCCCGTCGCGGCGGGCCGGGGTCGCACTGCTCGGCGACGGCGGCACCACGCTCGACGTCGGCTGCGGGGCCGGCGCCGCGTCGCTGTCGTTGCTGCCCGCGGCGACCCATCTCACCGGGGTGGACCACGCCGAGGACATGCTCGCGGCATTCGGCGCCGAATGCGACCGACGCGGCGCCGGGCACCGCACGGTGCACGGTGCGTGGCCACAGGTGGCACCCGAGGCAGGCGGGGCCGACGTGGTGGTGTGTCACCACGTCGGCTACAACACCCCCGAGATCGGCCCCTTCGTCGCGGCGTTGCACGAGGCCGCCCGTCGCGGTGTCGTGGTCGAGCTGACCGCCGAGCACCCCACCGCCTGGCTCGACCCACTGTGGTCGCGGTTCCACGGTCTCGACCGCCCGCCCGCCGCCACATACCAGGACGCGGTGGCGGTGATGCAGGAGGTCGGGCTGCGCCCGGACGTGGAGCACTGGGACAGGCCCCCTCGGGACGACGTCCGGGCGCAGGCCGGGCTGGCCTGTCGCCGGCTGTGCCTACCGGCCGACCGCCTCGACGAGGTGGCCGCCGCGATCGCCGAACTGCCGCCTCGGCGTGGCGGAATCGTCACGCTGCACTGGAAGACCCGGTAGCGGCGTCGGGCAGCCGCGTTCGAGCGCCGGCAGCGTCGAGCCGACGATCAGGGATGATGGCATGGTGACCCCGCCAGACCCCTCCGCCGACGGCGCGCCGTCACGGCCCGACGTCGCGGTGGCGCAGCGACCGCGCCGGATGTTCCTGTTCGCCGCCACGGCGGCCGTGGCCCTGACACTGGACGTGATCACCAAGGTGCTCGCCGTGGCTGTACTGGAGGGCCGCGACCCCGTCCGGCTCCTCGGCGGCGGGCTCTACCTGGTGGTCTACCGCAATCCAGGTGCGGCGTTCTCGCTGGCGACCGGGCTGACGTGGCTGCTGACACTGATCGCGGTCGTGGTGGTCGTGGCGATCGTGCGACTCGCACCCCGGCTGCGCTCGCCCGGCTGGGCCTTCGGGCTCGGGCTGGTGCTCGGTGGTGCGCTCGGCAACCTGGTGGACCGGTTCTTCCGGTCGCCGGGCCCGCTGCGGGGCCACGTCGTCGACTTCCTGTCGCTGTTCGCCCCGGACGGCAGCGTGTGGCCGGTGTTCAACCTCGCCGACTCCGCGATCGTGTCGGGCGGGGTGCTGCTGGTGGTGTTCGCGCTGCTCGGCCGCGACTACGACGGCACCACCACGCGGGAGCGCCGCGAGGCGGCGTCATGACCCTGCGCACGCTGCCGGTTCCCGAGGGCTTGGACGGCCTGCGCGTCGACGCCGGCCTGGCCAAGTTGCTCGGCTTCTCCCGCACCGTGGCCGCCGGGCTGACCGAGGCAGGGTCGGTGCTGCTCGACGGATCGGTCGCCGGTAAGTCCGACCGCCTCATAGCGGGTGCGTGGCTCGAGGTGACACTTCCCGAACCGGAGCGCCCCACCGCCCCCGTCGGCGAACCGGTGCCCGGGCTGCAGGTGCTGCACGAGGACGACGACATCGTCGTGGTGGACAAACCGGTGGGGATCGCCGCGCATCCCAGCCCGGGCTGGACCGGCCCCACCGTCCTCGGGGGGCTGGCAGGTGCCGGCATGCGGGTGGCCACCTCGGGTGCCGCGGAGCGGCAGGGCGTCGTGCACCGCCTCGACGTCGGGACCAGCGGGGTGATGCTGGTGGCGAAGTCCGAGCGCGCCTACACCGCGCTCAAGCAGGCGTTCCGCAACCGAACCGTGGACAAGCAATACCGGGCGCTGGTGCAGGGCCATCCCGATCCGTTGCGCGGCACGATCGACGCACCGATCGACCGGCACCCGCGCCACGACTGGCGCTTCGCGGTGGTGGCCGACGGCAAGCCCGCGGTGACCCATTACGAGGTGATCGAGGCCTTCCGCTCGGCGTCGCTGTGCGAGGTGCGGCTCGAGACCGGGCGCACCCACCAGATCCGGGTGCACTTCGCCGCACTGCGCCACCCGTGCTGCGGGGACCTGACCTACGGCGCCGACCCGGCGCTGGCGAAGCGGCTCGGGCTGACGCGGCAGTGGCTGCACGCTGCGCGGCTCGGCTTCGACCACCCCGCGGACGGCAGGCGGGTGGAGTTCACCAGCCCTGATCCCGGAGACCTGGCCGGCGCGTTGGACGCGCTGGCGGAATCGGACCAGTAGGTGGGATCCCGCGCCCGGTGGGCACTGCTGGCCGCGCTGCTGATCGTTCTCGGCGCCACGATCGTGGTGACCGGGCAGCGCGATGCCGGCCCGCCCACGCTGGCGGGAACGCAGCGGCTCGGGCCCGAGCCCGGTGAGCCGGTGACCGGCTACCTCGACCGGGCGGCGCGCTCGCTGCCCGCCCCTGGGGTGGGCCCGGTGTGGGCGCTGGTGCAGCCACAGCCGGCGCGGAGGCGCCGCG
>WHSY01000259.1:603-918 GCA_009379815.1 Pseudonocardiaceae bacterium | reverse complement strand
CGTAGCCAGACTGTACTCGTCGGGCAACGCCCTGTCAGTGAACCTGCCGGTCGTGATCTGCTGCCGCAGCACGTCAGCCACCTGCCGCGCCCGTTCCGCCCGCGGCCGCGAAGAGACCCAATCAGCCGGTCCCCTACGATGGCGCACCTCTCGCACTACTGGCTGTACCGGCCCTCCCCGGTCCGCATCAACGGCGTCTCCCATGCGCCGCAACGTTATCGCTCCAATATTACGCCAGAGTTACGCCATCCATATTGGTGAGTAGCCGGGGGCATCTCAGCCCCCGGCTCTCGCAGAACCGGGCGTAAACCTCTC
>WHSY01000259.1:0-593 GCA_009379815.1 Pseudonocardiaceae bacterium | reverse complement strand
CGAGTCCGACGAGAGGCAGCACTAGATGCCGCTGCGAACCGTTAACGGCAACCCGTGGCGGTACACGGGTCGAACCGTGCTACCACATGGGACCACTGAAGACTCCATTTTGTGCCTGGTGAGTAGCCGGGGGCATCTCAGCCCCCGGCTCTCGCAGAACCGGGCGTAAACCTCTCGGTTTACCCGGCTCCCGTCATCCGGTCGTTCGCGGTTACGGTTTGACGAGTTGCCAGTGGGCGAACAGCCTGGGGTGAAGCGTTGCGGCTCTTCCCAGGGCGTCTCGCGCTCGCATCCATCGTCTGCGGTACCGCTTGTACTTGTGCACGATCCACCGGACCAGGTAGTCGTTGATCCGGTTGAGGCTGTAGACCAGCGCGGACGGGTAGTACCGCCCGTAGTAGTTGATCCACCCTCGTACGACGAGGTTGATCTCGCGGGCGAGGTCGGTCAGGCGTGATCCACTGCGCAGGTGCAGCCGCCAGGAACGTATCTGCGCCCGGATGTGCTTGGCGGCTTCGTCGCTGATGGCCGGGTTGAAGCTGAAGAAGTACTTCCCGTGCTTCGTCCGGACCTTCCGCACCCGAAACCCGTAC
>WHSY01000258.1 GCA_009379815.1 Pseudonocardiaceae bacterium | reverse complement strand
AGGAGGAGCGCCGTCACGGCGTGACCAACTACCAGCAGGCACGACAAGTACTCGGCGCGCGGCTCAGGGAGCTGCGCGCCGATACTGGTCTGTCGGGGCGTGACCTCGCTGAGCTGCTGAACTGGTCGCCCTCGAAGGTGTCGCGGATCGAACTCGGCCGGCAGACGCCATCGCGCGCGGATGTGACCGCCTGGGCGAACGGCGTGCAACGCCCAGACATCGAGCCAGAGTTGCAGAACCGCCTGCGCACGCTCGAAAGCCACTACGCAGCCTGGCGACGCCAGCTCGCCGCCGGGGTGCGGGCACGTCAGGAGGCGTACGGCGCCGAGGAGCGGAACTCCGAGGAGGTTCGCAACTTCGAGGCCGCCGTCATCCCCGGACTGCTGCAGACGCCGGACTACACACGCCACCTACTCACCGGGATCACCGAGCTCGTTCAGTCTCCACCGGACGTCGAGGGAGGGGTTCAGGCTCGTCAGCGTCGCCAGCAGGTGCTCTACGAGCCCGGACGGCAATTCCACTTCCTCATCTGGGAGGCCGCTCTTCGAACCCTCCTCTGCCCGCCGGAGGTGATGACCGGGCAGCTGGATCGACTGGCCGGCGTCGTCGGCCTCTTCGGCGTCACACTCGGGGTCGTCCCGGCAAGTGCGCCCTTGCGGATCTCACCGCACCACGGCTTCATCGTCTACGACCAACGTCTCGTCAGAGTGGAGACGGCTGCCGCGGAGCTGAGCATCGTCGAGGACTCCGAAATCGCGGTGTACATGCGCCTGTGGGATCACCTCGCAGCAGCCGCCGCGTACAACTCCAAGGCACAGAGACTCATTGCCCGAGCGCGCGCCGAGCTACCTGACACCTGACGGAGTGGCAGCCGACCCGCGGAAACGGCTACTTCAGCAGCTGGCGGGCGATGACCAGG
>WHSY01000257.1 GCA_009379815.1 Pseudonocardiaceae bacterium | reverse complement strand
CGGGCTCGGCCTCGTTGCCGTCCGCGGCGACGCGACGGACCGAGTCGGCGTCGACGTGCCAGCAGTCGAAGCTGCCGCGGCGGGCACGGAATCGGTAGGCCACGCCGTCGTCGACCGCGGTGACGTAGGTGTCGCCGTCGGGCTGCGGCTCCAGCAGCTGTTCGTAGCAGAACTCGGCGAGGGTCTTGGCCAGCAGCGCCGTGTTGGCAGCACGCCAGTTGTCGGCGGTGAGCTCCTCGGGGTGAATCATGCGACGTCTCCTGATCTGGTCGTGTCGGGCTCGCGAATCATGACCGCGGCGGTCTTCTCGGGCAGGTTGATGTCGCGGGTACGCCGGAACCCGGCTCGCTCGAACGCCCGCAGTGACGGGACGTTGCGCACGTCGGGCTCGGCGACCACCCGCCCGGCGTCGGGGTTGGCCAGCTGCCAGTCGGAGACGGCACGGATCAAGTGCCGTCCCAGACCGACCCCGCGGAACCGCGCCGGGCCGAGCAGCAGGTGCAGGCCCGCGTCGGTCGGGCGTGCCGGGTAGTAGCCGGCGAGCCGGTCCCGTGCGGCCCAGTACAGCTCCCAATAACTCATTGGTACGCCGTCGAGCAGCCCGAGGTACGGTCGGGAGTGGCCGCAGGCAGACTGCTGGTCCAGATGTGAAGCGAGCCGGTGCACCGGGCCGTCGAGTTCCCAGAACCGCGCGACTGCGGGGTCGTTCATCCAGTCATGCAGCAACCCGAGGTCGGCGTCGGCGGCGACCGGCCGCAGCGTGAAGGCGCCCCAGGCCGTGTCGACCGCCCGCAGGTCAGCGGGCAGGTGACTCGGCGTCTGGTCACGCGTCTCGGCGGTCATGGCGACACCTGCGCGATCGGGTTGGGCACCGGCAGGTACACCGACTGCGTGGCCATCGGGCCGACCAGCTCGTCCATG
>WHSY01000256.1:660-923 GCA_009379815.1 Pseudonocardiaceae bacterium | reverse complement strand
GGTCGAGCCTTCGAAGTCGTGCGCTCGCACATCGAGGTTTCCGCCGCGCCACCGTTCGAGGGCATCGATCAGTCCGTCGATGCCGTCCCGCTTGAGGACGTCGTAGTCCTGTTGGAGGAACGTCTCGGTCGAACCGGCGAATCGACCCCACAGTGCCGACTGTATGTACCAGAACAGGACCTTGTCTCGGTGGAACCTGTCTCGCAACTGCCCCCCGTTGCGCGCCAGGAGGCGCGAGACCACAGGGAAGGCGTACCGCCCCA
>WHSY01000256.1:0-650 GCA_009379815.1 Pseudonocardiaceae bacterium | reverse complement strand
GACTATGTCGCCTACCTTCCGTTGCCGCACCATCGTTCGAACAACCCGCGCCAGGGATTGTTATGGATCAATCATGAGTACACCAACGAAGCGATTATGTTTCCGAAGTATGACGCTCAAAATCGAGCGCTTCGAACTTCGAGCGGCCGGTCGCGACCGC
Source organism: Pseudonocardiaceae bacterium (assembly GCA_009379815.1). Lineage (GTDB taxonomy): Bacteria > Actinomycetota > Actinomycetes > Mycobacteriales > Pseudonocardiaceae > WHSY01. The sequence goes on along the minus strand of WHSY01000256.1, from coordinate 490 downwards.
GGTCGTGTTGCGCAGTAACCAATCGAGCGAGAAGTCGAATCCGGCTTCTTTCCAGCGCGACAGATAGCCGCGCATGGCGGCGCGCGCCTCTGGCCATTGAGCGCAGAGTTTGGCCAGGGCGAGGTCTCCCTTGGACAGCTTGGTCCCGCCGGAGTTGACCCGGTTGAAGATGTCGACGACTTCGTCAACGGACTTGTTGGCCCCGGTGATCTTCTCCTGATGAAAGGTTCGCTCGCTGATCTGCCAAAGTCTGTTCAGTCGGTCCAGATAGACATTGGCCTGTTCCGGAGATCCGGCGAACTTTGACAAGAAGGGTACCGGGCCGGTCTTGAACAGTTCAGTGACATTTACCCAGCGAACATCGTCCAACATTTTGGTCTTGGCATAGAACTCGAACACCTCGGATTCGACGTTGAGGGTTATTCACAGCCAATCTTGTAGAAGTGTAGTGCGACCACGGTGGCGATCGTTGTGGTGAAGGTTGCGAGTG
>WHSY01000255.1:432-928 GCA_009379815.1 Pseudonocardiaceae bacterium | reverse complement strand
GTGAAGAGCGGCCCGGCTTCGCCCGGCGCCAGCGGATGCCCCTTCAGGATGAGGTGCGCTGTCATGATCTTGGTGACGCTGGCGATCGGCCGCTGGACGGCCGGGCTTGCGGCCGCGATCGTCCCCAGGCCGTCGACGGCGACGACGATCGGCTTGCGACGCTCACGGTAGGCGAACCCGGCGAAGCCACCTCGACTCGTGTTCAGCGCCGCGCCGTTGCCGGCGTTGATCTCCTTGAGGTCGGCGCCGGCGGAGAAGACGGGCCGCTCCTGACCCTCCGTGTTGGCCCGCAGGATGCCGACCCACACCTCGTCGTCCGCCTCGAGCTGGTCGATCGCCGCCTCCATGGCGGTGGCCACCGCGCCGTTCACGGCGTTGCGGGCCTCCGGCCGGTTGAGCGTGATGACGGCGATGCGACCGTCGGCCTCGTACAGCACTACGTCGGACATGGCGCCCGATGGTAGGGAGGTCAGACCCGCCGCGACGAACCCCCGGG
>WHSY01000255.1:0-422 GCA_009379815.1 Pseudonocardiaceae bacterium | reverse complement strand
CGGCTGGTCAGCCCGTTCGGCCGGCTCTCGCGGGGGATCGCCGGCATCCGGGGCCAGGCCATCGTGTGCAACACGCCCGGCTCGCCGAAGGGATGCGTCGAGCAGCTCGCCGCCGTCCTCGACGTGCTGCCCCACGCCCTGCGCCTGCTGCACGACGCGCCGACCAGCCATTGACGCTTCTCACGCCCGTCGCGATGAGCGATGAGTGGCCCGACAGCGCACATCGCTCATCGCCCCCGACCACCGACTCGGTCGATGAGCGATGTGCGGCTCCCTACCACTCATCGCTCATCGCGCCCCGTCCGAGGACTCGTCGACCGTCACTTTCTCGGTCGGCGCCGCGGGCTCCGCGGGCGCGGGCGCCGGCGCGGCGCCTTCCCCAGCGGGCTCTTGCGCCGCGGGCTCCGCCGGCGCGGCGTCTT
>WHSY01000254.1:666-934 GCA_009379815.1 Pseudonocardiaceae bacterium | reverse complement strand
CCTTCGACGCGGTGACCGCCGAGGTGCCGTACACCGCCATCGGCGCCAACACAGCACGCGTCTTCGCCTTCCCGACGACGCTCGGCATCGACCACCGCATCGTCAACGGCCGGGTCTACATCACGGCCAACCCGGTGATTGACCCGGCCGAGACCGAGCGTCGCGCCGAGGTGTTCGGTGAGCGTGCCGGCTACTACTACGAGAACTGGGAGCGGCTGTACGACGGGTGGAAGCAGCGGATCGCGAACCTCATCGACGAGATCGAGTC
>WHSY01000254.1:0-656 GCA_009379815.1 Pseudonocardiaceae bacterium | reverse complement strand
CCCGAGTTCGAGGACATGCAGGTGGTGACCGAGGGCCGGGGCATTGCCCAGAACCACTACCTGCGGGAGAACTTCCACCGGTGCCTGGACCTGTACTCCAAGATGTGGCATCACCACACGGAGTTCCTGATGCTCGGGTACGGCGCATATGTCGTGTTCTTCGAGTTCTGTAAGAACGCGTTCCCCGAGATCTCGGACCAGACGGTCGCCCGCATGGTCGCCGGTATCGAGGTGACGATGTACCGGCCCGACGACGAGCTCAAGCGTCTCGCCAGGCTTGCCGTCGAGCAGGGCGTCGACGACCTGTTCGTCGAGGGGTGCCAGGCTGACAAGGTGCTCGAGGCCCTCAGGGCCCGGGGGTCCCGGGGTGCCGTGTGGCTGGAGGCCTTCGAGGCCGCGAAGGACCCGTGGTTCAACGTGTCCACCGGCGATGGCTTCTACCACCACCACCGCAGCTGGGAGGACGACCTCACGGTGCCGTTCGCGGCTCTGCCGCGCTACGTCGACATGGCGAGGCGTGGGGAGAGTCTCGAACGACCGACCGAGCAGCTCAGGGCCGAGAAGGACCGGATCACCGAGGAGCACCGTTCGCTACTTTCCGACGAGGAGCGCGCCGCTTTCGACCAGATGCTCGGACTGTGCCGCACCGTGTTCCC
>WHSY01000253.1 GCA_009379815.1 Pseudonocardiaceae bacterium | reverse complement strand
CGGTGAGCAGGGTCGAGCTGTCGGTGCCGGATGGCCGGGTCGACGTGTGGGTCGGGCATCCCAAGCGGACCCGGTTCGCCTGCCCGGACTGCGAGCGTGAGCTGTCGGTCTACGACCATTCCGAGGAGCGGGCGTGGCGGCATCTGGACAGCTGCGCGTTCCTCACGTACCTGCATGCCTGCCCGCCGCGGGTGGACTGCCCGGAGCACGGGGTGCGCCAGGTCCGGCTGCCGTGGGCCGAGCCGCACTCGAGGTTCACCGTTGTTCGAACGGCTGGCGATCGACGTGCTCACCGCGTGCGACGTCGCGGCCGCGGCCGGGCTGCTGCGCGTCAGCTGGGACGAGGCGTGGCACCTGATGGACCGCGCCGTGGCCCGCGGCCTGGCCGCGAAACCGCTGGCCACCCCGGCCCATGTCGGCGTCGATGAGAAGTCGGCGGGGCAGGGCCAAGACTACATCACCGTGGTCTGCGACTTGGACACCGGCACCGTCGAGTACCTCGCCGACGAGCGCCGCCAGGCCAGCCTGGACGGCTATTTCGAGAAGTTCACGCCCGAACAGCGCAAGCAGATCAAGGCGGTGGCGATGGACATGTGGGAGCCGTTCGCCACCTCGACCCGCGAGCACCTGACCGACCCGGACAGCAAGATCGTGTTCGACCGGTACCACCTGATGGGCTATCTGACCACGGCGGTGGACACCGTGCGCAAGACCGAGAACAAGGCGTTGGCCGCGGCTGGAGACAAGAGCCTGGCCGGCTCGAAGTACCTGTGGCTGTACTCGGCGGAGAACCTGCCCGAGCGTCACCGGGACCGTTTCGCCGCCCTGCGGGCCGGTGACCTGCGCACCGCCCGAGCGTGGGCAATCAAGGAGAGCCTGCGCCACTTCTGGTCCTACAAGCGCCGCGGCTCCTGGCTCTCGGAGTAGGCCCACAGGCCGTT
>WHSY01000252.1 GCA_009379815.1 Pseudonocardiaceae bacterium | reverse complement strand
CCGATCGTCTGGCGGTTGTCGGTGACCTTGGTGCATCGCGCCACCACGATGACGTCGTCCGACAGACGTAGTTCTCCGGTGTATTCGTCGCATGCGGCGAGCATCCTCGACGCCCAATCCCACAGGATGGGTTGGTCGGCAGGACTGAGCAGCGGGCCGGCAACGGTGTTGCTCACGAGGAAGTCCCGGCTGAGCGACACGACGGCTGCTGACGATCGTCGTGTCGTCTTGAGGAAACTCTCCAGCAGAACCCGTTCGCTGTGGGACGTGTTCTCGGACAACCTCGACTCGATTTGTTCCGCGGTCTCCTGTGCCAACGGCAGCATCAGTGAGCACCTGGCTGCTGTCCGGCACCCGATGCCGACGACACCGTTGATCACTCCGGTCACGGGGTTGTGCACCGGCACGGCGCAGCAGCTGAATTCCTGGAGGTGCTCCCGGAAGTGTTCCGTGCCGTCGACGACGAACGGCCCACGCTCTTCCAGCGCGCATCCGATGGCATTGGTCCCGACCGCGGCCTCCGCAAGGCTGAATCCCGTGGAGACCATGAGCCTGTCGAGCCAGGTTGCGAGCTTGGGCTGACTGGTCCGCCGCGCGATGACGCGCGCGTCCGAGTCGGCGAGGATGATCGCCACGGGGTGGTCCTGGAGCTTGTCGGCGAGCCGGTCGACGACCGGTTGTGCCGCGCGCAGGAATCGCAACGGGACGGCGGCGCAGGGCACGTAGTGTGCGTCGGCGCTGGTCCTGACCACCCCACTGGTCACGGATCGTTGCCACGACAGTGCGATCTCGGGACGGGCGATCTCGGGACCGTTCGTGGCCGTCGGTAGATCGGTTGTGCCGTCGCGACCATCGACATCGCTTCCGGAGCGGGAGATCCGCTGTGATGTCATGAGTCGAAGTGGTAGTAGTGGTAGGCGTTGTCGTGCATGATGCGCGCGTG
>WHSY01000251.1 GCA_009379815.1 Pseudonocardiaceae bacterium | reverse complement strand
CGTTCGCCCTTCCAAACGAGCCGTGTCGACTGAACCCGTACCGACGAGCATCCCGCGCCGAGCTGGAGGGCCTGTCGGAGCTGTGGGTCCAGCCAGATCGACCCACGCAGGTGATCCTCAGCGATGCGGCGGGACTGCGGGTTCTTTCGGTCAACGAAGCCGCATCGGTTGTCGCTGATCGGCTGCACTCCGGCTTCGCACGCCACTTCAAGACGCCGGACAACTACTTCGGCTCGGCGCGGTGGCTCCCGAAGATCCACGGCGGTCCTGGGTAGGCCAGAGGCCAAACGGCGCTGCCAAACCGGCGAATTGGTCTCCGCAGGGCCACACATCGGGCCACACATCGCCGCCTTGAGCGGCAGACGATAGTCGCCTGACCCGCGATGCCGACTGCGGGCAGTGGCGACGTGGCACCTGTTGCGAGCACAAAACAGCTGGTCAGGGGCCTAGACGTAACGAAACCCGGACCGTGTGCTGATCCGGGTTCCGGTGGTAGCGGGGGGAGGATTTGAACCTCCGACCTCTGGGTTATGAGAAGCACGAGGCCCATCTCAGCCGTCCTGTCGTGTCCGCGACATCGGATCGGTTCCACCGTATCCAGACCGCAGTCGTCCCGGCTGCTTATGCCTGTCTCGTCCATCCCAGCCCGTCCTGGGTACGGATCTGGGTACGGCGGGTCAGCTGGCTGCGGGTAAGCAGATGTCCGATCAAACGGGCCAGCCGGTGTCCGCTCACGACGTTCTCTATGCCATTGTGGTGAGGCAACAGTAACGAGCCGCCTGCAGGGAGTCGTTGATGTGCGGTGATCGTCAAAGTACTGCGAGTGGGCTCACGGGTCCGGCGGTTCCGCCGACGAGCGGGAGTGGTGCGGCGATAAACAGGAATGTCGAGGCGCCGGATCGGGCTAGCTCGTCCAACACCACGTTTTCGATCAGTGGGATGCCGTAG
>WHSY01000250.1:399-949 GCA_009379815.1 Pseudonocardiaceae bacterium | reverse complement strand
ATTGTCCGCGAATCTCCGACTCAGGACTCTAGTGGTTCGTCTGGTAAATAGGGAGACATGGTAGCGTGGTGGTATGCCGATCAACACTGCGTCTCCTTTGGTGATGACCGCCGAGCAGCGTGCTGAGTTGGAGGTGATGGCGCGGTCGTCGTCGCTGACGGCCCGGAAGGTGGCGCAGGCGAAGTCGTTGCTGCTGGCCGCTGACGGCGTTTCCAATCGGGAGAACGCCCGTCGTGGCGGCGTGACCCGCGAGACGGTGATCGGTTGGCGGAGACGGTTCGAGGAGAAGGGAGTCGACGGCGTCGGCGTGATCGCCCCCGGGCGGGGCCGCAAGCCCCGTCTGCCCGAGGGGACGGTGGCCGAAATCGTGCGGGTGACGCAGCAGGAGAGGCCGGCGGACACCTCGACGCACTGGTCGACACGGTCGTTGGCGAAGCGGTTCGGGATCGGCAAGGACACCGTCGCTCGCATCTGGCGGGACCATGGGCTCAAGCCGTGGAAGGTCGACACCTTCAAGATCTCGGCTCTTCCGGGAAGTTCGTGGGTCATG
>WHSY01000250.1:0-385 GCA_009379815.1 Pseudonocardiaceae bacterium | reverse complement strand
ACGTCGGCACCGGCGAGGTCATCACCCACTGCAACAAAGGGCACAACAGCATCGACGTGCTCGCGTTCTTCAAGAAGATCGACAAGCAGGTCCCCAAGGGGCTCGACATCCACGTCGTGCTCGACAACCTTTCTGCCCACAAGGGACCCGCGGTGCGCGAGTGGCTCGCCGACCCGAAGCGCAAGCGCTGGCATCTGCACTTCACCCCGACCTCGAGTTCCTGGTTGAACCTCGTGGAACGCTGGTTCAAAGAACTCACCGACCGTCGCCTCAAGCGAGGAACCTTCAACAGCGTCGCCGACCTCACCCAGGCGATCCAGACCTGGGCCGAACACTGGAACGACGACCCGAAACCCTTCGTCTGGCACAAGCAGGCCGAGGAGAT
>WHSY01000024.1:8214-54656 GCA_009379815.1 Pseudonocardiaceae bacterium | reverse complement strand
GCGAGAGGCGCACCTGGACGGCAAGTGGCTGCTGCGCACCTCCGACACCACCCTGACCGGCGATGATCTGGCTGCGGCCTACAAGCAGCTCCTTCAGGTCGAGCGCGGCTGGCGCGACTTCAAGGGCGCGTTGGGGCTGCGCCCGGTGTTCCACCACCGCGAGGACCGCATCCGCTCCCACGTCCAGCTGTGCTGGCTCGCGCTGCTGCTCCTGCGCGTGATCGAGAACGCCACCGGCGACACCTGGCGCAACCTCCGCCACGAGCTCGACCGGATGCACCTGGTCACCCTGGCCACCAGCGCCGGCCAGGTCGCCCAACGCTCCGCGACCACGCCCGCCCAGCAGACCATCCTGCGCGCCCTTGACCTACCCGAACCGCCCAAGTACTTCGACTTCACCCCCGCCGAAAACCACTGAACCCCCCCGCGGGCGGGCGGGGGCCATCCGTGTAGTAACACGACTCCGCGCCGGCATCTCGGCATTCCCGCAGCTCACACCCACAATTCGGCCATCTGTGTGCTCATGATCTTCGGAAGTCCGGTAAGGGCGATGTGAACGACAACCTGCGCGAGCAGATCCCCGAGCAGCCCGCCGCCGAGCCGAACACCGCGCGGTGCTGCATTGCCAGATTGCTGGCGATGACCGCCGTGACCGGCCTGTCACCGTCGTTTTCCAGCGCCCGGCCTGGTGGTCCTTCCGCCAAGAACGCCCACCAGGCCGGACTGTCCAACACCCAAGCACGGATGAAGGAGACCTGAATGCTACAGCGACAGAGCTGTGTGGTCGCCCACTGCGACCAGTGCGGCGACGGCCCGTACGACCCGAGCATGGAGCTGCACTACCCGTCCGAGGACGCCGCGCTCGACGCGCTGGCCATCCAGGGCTGGCAGGTGTCGGACAGCGGCGCCCGGCTGCTGTGCCCGGACTGCGACACGGTGCTGGCCTGCGAGCGCGACGGCCACGAGTACACCGACTGGCAACGGTGCCGCTGCGGGCAGCTGGTGGCCGCCCACCGCACCGGCCCGGGCGGGCGCTGCGGGGTGGCGTTTCGCTACTGCCGGCGGTGCTGTGTGCACGAGTCCCGCCCCGCCCCCGACCACGACGACATCGACGGCGACGGCGAGGGGCGGGTGGCCTGAATGATCAATGTAGCGCTGGTGGTTGTGCTGCTGGGGCTGGTGTTGCTGCGCAACAAGCTCGATCACGGCTCGCTGGCCGCCGGGGTGCTGCTGGGGCTGGTGCTGATGAGCACCCAGCTCGGCGCGCCGATGGCCGACGCCGCACAAAGCGCCACCACCGCCATCGGGCAAGGCGTGATGGACGTGTTCGCCAGCGTCGGCGACGGGCTCGGGGGGTGACCACCATGACCACCCCACCTGATGCCGTTCCGACCGACACCACCATCGCCGAGCTGGCCGCCGCGCTGCGCCGCGACGCAGCGGGCTTCCTACCTGCGATGGCCGCCGTCGAGCTGCTGATCGCCCACCGGCACTGGCTATCCCGCGGCCCGTTCCGGCGCGGCTGTGTGTGCTGGCTGCCCGACGACGACGAAGGCCCCGCGGTGGCCACCATCGACTGGGCCGCCACGGTCGCACTACTCAATGCCAAGATCCCGGGCGAGCCGGTGGGCGACACCGACTCCGAACGCGGCGTGCTCGCCGTCGCGGCCTCGATCGCGGCCGGACACCCCTGCGATCTCGGGTCGGCGCTGCTGGCCTGCGACACCACCAACGTGGGGCGCATCGCCGACGCGGTGCGCACCGCTGGGGGTGCGCGATGACCGCCGGGCCGGACGCGCCGCAGATCCCGGCCGATGCCATCGACGCGCTGTGCGACGCGTCGTCTGGGGTGTTCCGCCGCGACCTGAACACCGCGCTACGCGAGACGGCTGCGCCGCTGATTGTGGCCGCCGAGCTGCGGAACTGGGCCGACCTGCTCGCCTTCAAGACCGGGCTAATCCCCGATCGCGAGGTCGTGTCATCGGCGATCGAGCAGCTACGCGCCCGAGCCGCCCGGCTGGACCCACCCGGCTGCCCCGATCACTGAGACCACCCCGGCCCGGCGGTGAACGCCCGTCACAGCACCCGCCGGGCCGGGGTCTCCACCCCACGTACCCGTGAGGAGACCGTCATCATGTCTGCCCCCACCATGGAGCGCCAGCACCCGGGCGAGGGCCCGGGATCGGGCGCCCCGCGGAGCGCGTATCCGCCCCGGATCGCCGAGCTGGTGCCCAAGGCCCGGGCGCTGGCCGCCAAGTTGGGCGAGATTCCGTCCCGCAACCGGCTGATGTCCGAGCTGCGGGTCGGCGCCCCGAAGGCCACCGAGCTGCGCTCGGCGCTGCTCGACGCCACCCGATCCGGTGTCGCCGAACGCGCCCGACCGTCCGCCGGACCCAGACCCCGCTCGACACCGGCCCCACCGGGTCCGGCCGTCGAGTCCGAGTCCACCGGGACCGAACCTGGCCCCGGCAACGCTGGGCCCGCCCGGCCGGGTGCCGAGCCCGCCGCGCGGGGGTCGGGTTCGGGGCTGGCCACCGGCCCCGCGAATCCGAACCCGGCCCCGGCGCAGGAGTCAGCCACCGGGTCGGCCACCGGGTCGGGTGGTCGGGTGCCGGTGTGGCCGGTGCTGCTTTTGGCCGCACCCGCGTTCGTGGCGATCTGGTCCGGCTGGGTCGGACTCGGCTCCCTGACCGGGTTCGGGGTGGTGCACCCGCTGCCGGGCATCTGGGACTCGCTGACGTTGAACACGGCGATCACGCTGCCGATCGGGGTGGAGACCTACGCCGCCTACGCAATCCGCGCCTGGCTCGCGCCCGGTGTTCCGGCCCGGGCGCGGCGGTTCGCGAAGCGCTCGGCGATCGGCGCGCTGTGCCTCGGCGCGCTGGGGCAGATCGCCTATCACCTGATGGCCGCCGCACACATGCAAGCCGCTCCGTGGCAGATCACCGCGCTGGTGTCGTGCCTGCCGGTGGCGGTGCTGGGCATGGGCGCGGCCCTGATCCACCTGCTGACCGACCCCGCCACCGATGGGGAGGCCGTCCGATGAGCACCACTGACCACACCACCCCCGACCAGCCCGGCCACCCCGGCAACGGGCTCGGGCCGGACGAGGCCGCCCGGGTCGACGACGTCCCAGCCAGCCATCCGGGCTCGACGGGGCCGCCTCCGGCCGCGCCGCACCCCACCCCACCCGGCCCCGGTGCTGTGGTGGAGGGCGAGGTCGTGGCCACCGACCACACCGACGATGGCGACGGCGAGCGCGTCGAGTCGGGCGAGACGGGTGCTCGAGTGCGGGTGGACTCACCGGACGCGGCCGAGCCCGGGCTGCTGGACCGCATCCGGGCCGATCGCCACCGCCCGGTGCTGCCCGCTTGGGCGCGGTCGCGGGCCGAGCTGGTGACCACGGGCCGGTGGGTGTCCGCGCACTACGCACACGTTGCCGGGTATCACGCGCTGCGGACCCCGAAGTATGCGACCACGCTGGGGTTGCGCGCCCCGGTCGGCGCCACCCGGGCGGTCACCGGCGCGACCCGGTGGGTGTTCGACTTCGAGGGGCTGCCGGTGCGCCACGCGGCGGTGCGCCGCGAGGACGCCGAGCTGTATCTGCGGCTGTCGCGGCAGCGGGACATGCGGGTGCGGCTACGCGCCCTTCTCGCGATCCCCGCGCTGCTGGCGGCCGTGATCGTGGCGGTGGCCGGATGGCACGCCACCCCCGGCTGGGCACACGTCCTGGCCCTGGCCGCGCTGGCCGCTGTCGCTGGCGCCTTCGGTGCTCCGGCCGACCGGCGCGGGGTGCTCGACACCGCCGTCGTCTCGACCAAGGCCGCCAAGCTGACCAGCGAGATCGTCACCCGCGCGCTGCTGTCACTGAACATCGCCCAGATCAACCAGACCGTCAGCAAGGGCGGTGGGGTGACCTTCCCCGCCCCGATTGTGCGCGACGGGCCGGGCTGGCGCGCCGAGGTCGACCTGCCATTCGGGGTCACCGCCACCGATGTGCTGGAGCGGCGCGACAAGCTCGCCTCCGGGCTGCGACGGCCGCTGGGGTGTGTGTGGCCCGAACCCGCCCACGCCGAGCACACCGGCCGCCTGGTGCTCTGGGTCGGCGACCAGGACATGAGCCAGGCCAAGCCGATCACCTGGCCCCTCGCGAAGCACGGCAGCGCGGATCTGTTCAAGCCGGTCACGTTCGGCACCGACCCGCGCAACCGGCCGGTCGACGTGCAGCTGATGTTCAACAACGTCCTCATCGGCGCCATGCCCCGGTTCGGCAAGACATTCGCCATGCGGGTCCTACTCCTGGCCGCTGCGCTGGACCCCAGCGCGGAGCTGCGGTGCTTCGAGTTCAAGGGCACCGGCGACCTGGAGGCCGCCGAGAAGGTCGCCCACCACTACGCCAGCGGCGTCGACGACGACACCCTCGCCTCCTGCGTCGCCAGCCTGGAGGAGGTCCACACCGACCTGGCCCGCCGCGCCCGCGTGATCCAGGGCCTACCCAAGACCGTCTGCCCGGAAAACAAGGTCACACCCCAACTCGCGGCGCGGGCGGATCTGCGGCTGCACCCCCTGGTGGTCTACATCGACGAATGCCAGGAACTGTTCTCCCACAAGACCCACGGCGCCCGCGCGGGGGAGCTGTGCGAGGCCATCATCAAACGCGGCCCCGCCCTCGGCGTGGTCCTCGTGCTGGCCACGCAGCGCCCGGACAAGGACTCTCTGCCGACTGCCGTGTCGGCCAACGTGGGGATCCGGCTGTGTCTGCGGGTGATGGGCCAGGTCGAAAACGACATGGTGCTGGGCACGTCAGCGTATCGGAACGGGATCCGGGCGACCACGTTCACCGCCCGCGACAAGGGCATCGGCTACCTGGTCGGCGTGGCCGACGATCCGCAGATCGTGCGGTCGTGTTTCATCGACCGGCCCACCGCCGACCGCATCGGCGACCGCGCCCGGGGCCTGCGCGACGCGGCCGGAACGTTGACCGGGCATGCGGCCGGGCTCGACACCCGCACCGCCACCACCGGCGGGCCGGGCAGCGACACCCTGCTGTCCGACATCCTCGCCGTAGTCCCCGCCGACGAGGAACGGGTGTGGTCAGAGAACGTGGTCGCCCGGCTGGCGGCACATCGCCCGGAGACCTACGCCGGCTGGAAAGCGGAGCAGCTGGCCGCCGCGCTGCGCCCCCACGGGGTGCGCACCGGCCAAGTGTGGGGCCTGCCCGACGGGGGCGGGCGCCAAGCCAACCGGCGCGGCATCGACCGCGCGCATGTCACCGCCGCGCACACCGACAGTAATCGCACCGGCGGGGGTGGCTAACCCAGCGCGGACCGCTAGGTCTAGCACCGGCTCCCGCTAGACCTAGCGGCCCCGCTAGCACCCCCACAAACCACCTGGCCAGCGCCCTAGCACCTAGCGGCGCCCACCCCACGCGTGCCGCAAACCCGGCCCGGAGGCCCGATGACCCCCCTCAACGATGCCGCTAGCGCCCTCGCCATCGTCGCCCTGATTGTCACCATGGGTTACCTGCTGGCGTGCGCGGCCTGGCCCTTCGCCCCGTGCCGCCGCTGCCACGGCACCGGATGCCTCCGCGCCCCACTCGGCCGCGCCTTCCGGCTATGCCCCCGCTGCCGCGCCACCGGACGCCGCCTGCGCGCCGGGCGCCGGGCCTACACCCACCTAACCCGCCACTACCGCCACGGCCACCCCCGCCGCGACACCCGGCCACCCGGCACACGCCGCCGCTGACCACTGCTCGAAGGGAGACCCATTCGATGTCCGACCCGCTGCGCCTGGCCACCACCGCCGACCCGCAACCCCACGACCCCGCCGACCCGCCGGGCGCGCTACGCGTCGCCCTGCTGGCAGGCCAGGGCCTACCCCCCGCCTACGGCACCGACGCCTGGGTCGCGCTGCCCGACGACCACCCCGGCAAGTGGGTCGCCGTGCTGTTGGCCGCCGAGTGCTGGCGCCGCTACTGGACACCCGACATGCGCGCGCTACGCGCCGACGCCGCCGAGCGCGCCCTCCGGGTCCGACTCCGCGCCATGTGCCGCGACCTGGCAGACGGGCGCGACTGGCGCCAGCACGCCACCGCACCGTCCTACGCCGAGCTCGAACGCCGCCGCGCGACCCCACCCGAGATCGTCACGGTGGCCTGCGTTGAACCCGGCTGCCCGGCCACCTACAGCCGCCCAGCGCACCTGCACCGGCCCGGCACGCCCACCCCGCGCTGCTGGCACCACACCGACACCGCCGGGAGGGAGGTGGCATGACTCCCGCTCCCGAGCTCCTACCGGAGTCGGTGACTGCGGACGCCGACGGCGACGACATCGAGGCGTCGGCCGCTGCCGAGGTGGCCCGGGCACGCCACGCACTTCCCGAGCGGGACCCCGCGGTGTTCGACTGCTACCTCGGGGCTCTGACCCGCCGGGTGGCCGCCCACACCGAGGCCGACCCGCTGGCCATCCTGGCGTCGCTGCTGGCCGCCGCCGGCGTGCACCTCGGGCCCGGCCCGCACGTGCAGATCGGCGACGACCGCCACCCGCTGCTGGTGTGGCCGCTGGTCATCGGCCGCAGCGCCGCCGGACGCAAGGGCGCCTCCTGGGCCACCGCCCGCCGGGTGCTCGCGACCGCCGACGGCGACTACGTCGCCAGCAACGTCCGCTCCGGACTGACCTCCGGGGAAGGACTGGCCGCCGTGTTCACGCCCGACGCGCGCAACCCGGCCGACGCCTCACCCGACCAGGCGCCCGACACCCACCCCACCCGACCCGGGGCGCTGCCGCCCGGGGACCGGCGACTGCTGGTCTACGAACCTGAATGGGCCGCCGTGATGGCCCGCATGAAACGCGAAGGCAACGCCCTGTCGGCCACCCTGCGCGCCGCCTGGGAAGGCGGCGACCTGTCCACCATGAACGTCACCGCCCGCATCGCGCGCGGCACCCACATCGGCATCGTCGCCCACATCAGCCCCACCGAATTTCGCACCCGCGTATCCGGCACCGACATGGCCGGGGGCACCTACAACCGATTCCTGCCCATCGCGGTCGCCCGCTCCCAATTCCTGCCCCTCGCGGCCGGGATCCCCACCACGTTGCTCGACGAACTCGGCTTCGACCTGGCCACCCGCCTGCTGCACGCCGCCGGACTCGGATCAGTCGGACTCACCGCCGCCGCCACCCGCACCTGGCGACGCCTCTACGTCGAATTCGGCACCGACCACGGCGACGACGGCCCCCTGGCTGAATTCCTCGGCCGCACCGCCCCCTACTGCCTACGCATCGCCGCCATCCACGCCACCCTCGACGGCCAACACTGCATCGACACCCACCACCTACACGCCGCCGCCGCCCTCGTGCGCTACTCCATCGCCTCAGCGCGCGCCGTCTTCGCCCACGACCCCACAGCCGCCCGACTACTGGCCTGGATCGCCGAAGCCGGGACCACCGGCCGCACCCGCGAAAACATCCGCTCCGAGTTCTACCGGGGCAACACCAAAGCCGCCGACATCCGCGCCCAACTCGACACCCTGACCGCCGCCGGGCGCCTCCAACGCACCACCCGACCCCGAGCCGACGGCCGCCCCGGACGCGGCGCCGAAATCTTCACCGTCCCCGACCGACCCGACGCGATTAACGCGGTTACGCGGTCAGGCCCGTGACCAGCACAAACACCACCACCCAAAACCGCGTACCGCTACGCGGTTAGGGCCGCTCCCAGACCCGCACGGAGGTCACCCCATGCCGACACACCGACACTTCCACCCCGCACCGGGCCGACTACCCCGCCCTAACCCCGTAGCCGAACGCGGTCAGGGCGCCACCAAAACCCCAGGTCAACCCCCAAACCACGTAACCGCGTAACCCACGTACACAACCGGGAGACCACCACAGTGAATACCCCCCGACACGTAACCGAAGTAACCACGCCCGCCGACTCGGGAGGACCGCGACCGTGAGCGCCCAGGCCGATCGGTCCATCGGATCAGAGACGAAACCGGAGGTGGCGATTGTGGACAGCGCGGGGCAGCAGCTCGACGTGCAGCTCTACAAGGTCACCGATGCTATGCGGATACTAAGCGTGAGCCGGACTGTCATTTTCGAGCTGCTCCGCTCCGGCCGGTTGCGCTCGGTCAAGCAGGGACGAACCCGACTTATACCTGCGTCAGCCATCCGTGATTACGTTGCATTGCTGGAGAAGGAAGCAGAGGAGGCCGCCTGATGACCAAGCGGCGCAGCCGAGGAGACGGCGGGCTGCATTGGGACCGAACTCGGAACCGGTGGATTGCAACGGCCAGCCTCGGCCACGCCCCGGATGGGCGCCGTATCGTCAAACGCGGTAGCGGTACGACCAAAGCCGCCGCGAAGGCCAAGCTCACGGAGGTACTTCGGGATCACGAGGACGGGCTCGCGATTGCACCGACCGGCTACACAGTAGGGAACGCCGTGAAGGAGTGGCTCGCTTACGGGCTCAGCGGACGCGATGAGGGCACTATTGACACCTGTACGATCCTGAGCAACACACACATCATTCCCTACCTTGGTAACCGGAAGCTCCGCGATCTAAGCGCCGAGGACGTCGAACGATGGCTGGCGGATAAGGGCAAGGTGCTCAGCACGCGCACACTGCAAGCTCTCCATTCATGTCTGAACCGGGCTGTGAAACGCGCGATGGCGCGCGACAAGGTGAAGCGGAACGTCGTTGCGCTCTGCACTGTCCCCAAAGGGCAGTCGGGCCGCCCGTCGAAAGCTTTGACCATGACTCAGGCCGAATCCGTGCTCGCGGCTGCAGAAGGCACCCGAATGGGTGCGTATGTCGTGCTCTCCCTCTTGACCGGCGCGCGGACAGAGGAGCTTCGTGCGCTGACCTGGGATCATGTCGAGTTGAGAGGCGGCCCGGATGAGGAACCTCCGGTGCCGCCGTATGTCGCAGTGTGGCGATCGGTAAGGGCAGGGGCCGACACCAAGACGCGGAAGTCACGGCGAACCCTTGCGCTGCCGAAGCGGTGTGTCGATGCGTTGGAGGAGCAGCGGCGCCAACAGGACCGCGACCGACACGCCGCCGGGATCCGCTGGCAGGAACATGGCCTCGTCTTCGCGTCCAGGGTCGGTACACCGCTCGATCCATCTCACGTCCGACGCGAGTTCCGGCGGGCTATCCGTGATGCAGCTGGGCTTGACGCAGGCGAGTGGACCCCGAGGGAGCTGCGGCATAGCTTCGTGTCCCTGCTGTCGGATAGCGGCATGTCGCTGGAGGAGATCTCACGCCTGGTCGGTCACAGCAGCACAGCCGTGACTGAGCTGGTCTACCGCAAGCAGATCAGGCCGGTACTCCAGCAGGGAGCGACAGCGATGGACCGGATCTTCAATGAGCGCTTCCCCAGTGGGCTGAGCTGAGCAGGCGGGGTCTGTCAGGACAGATGGCCCTCGATCACGGCAGCGCCGCGTTCGGCTCCGCCGGCGTCTTGGATGGCCTGGCGCATGCGGTCGAGGTTGGCCCGGACCTGCTGGTCGGCGGTGACACGAGAGATCGCTTGTTGGAGCGTGTCGGGGGCCAGGCTGTTGACATCGAGGCGTTGCCCGAGCCCGAGCTCGGCGACTCGGTCGGCGTTGGCGACTTGCTCGGGCATCTGCGGGAAGGTGACCAGGGGGACGCCGTAGTACAGCGCTTCCATCGTGGAGTTCATCCCGGCGTGCGAAATGAATGCGGCCGCGTGGCGCAGCACCGCCGGTTGCGGGAACCGCGGCCGGACATCGACCGTGGCCGGGATCGGACCTATCGCGGCGGGGTCCGTCTCGCCCACGGTCATCGCGACCTGCCACGGCCCGTGGCCGAAGGCATCGAGGCAGGTGCGGTAGAACTCGGCGTGATCGGTGAAGATCGTGCCCAGCGAGATGAAAAGCACCGGGATGCTGGGGTCGGGCGGCGACCATGGTTCGCGCTGCTCGCGGTGACCCAGCAGGGGACCGAGGAAACAGAAGGGGTCGTCGAAGCTGTCGCCCGCCGGCTGGAACTCCCGCGGGATGAACACCAGGTTCAGCGCCTCGGTGACGTCCATGGTCGCGGCGACGTCGAGGTCGACCCCATGGTCGGTGGAGAAGCGGGCGCAGTCGGCGGGGAGCGCGGCCATCTCGGGATGGTCAGGATCGATGCCTGCGGTCAGCTGCTCGTCCAGTGAGTAGGTGTCGTTCTCGGCGAGGTTCGGGACACATCGCACCGCCGGGATGTCCAGCTGCCCGGCCACGAGCCGAGCCGGCCAGTTGGTCACGTCGTAGCAGACCGCATCGGGCCGATGGGCGGCGCAGTAATCGCGCAGCGGCGAGTAGATCGCGCGCATCGCGGCGAAGTAGTGCCGGAAACCACAAGGCGACGACCTCGGGGCCTACCTGCGGCGGCGGGGTGAACGGCTCCAGCGGCGGCAGCGCCACCCAGCGCGCTCCCGCGCTGGTCACGGCCTCGGATAACACGGCAGCGGTGGCATAGTCCACCTGATGGCCCCGCTGTACGAGCTCCTCGACCAGGGGCAGCGTCGGGGTGACGTGTCCGTGCCCCGCCAGCGCCACGAATAGCAGGTGTCGTGTCATGTCGGGAACCGTAGGGAGCCGACAGCCCATGTGCCAGCGAGTTCGCCGGCCGTCAGTGCGCTCGTGGTGCTCATGTGGCGGCGGCGAGGTTCGCTTTCGAGCAGCCCCTGACAGGTAGGCCACGGTGGACTCCCCGAGCGGGAGCACGGCGGTGTAGGTGACAGGTCGGACACGCGCAGACTCGATCACCACGCCGTCCCGGTGTGTCGCCAGAACCAACCCAGTACCGCTACTGGGAGAGGTCACATGACCTGAGTGCGGAACGGTAGTCACGCATTTAGTCACACAACGAATCAGAGGCTCGAGCTGCATATATCGGATTGGGCCTTTGACCTGCTGCTTCTCTGGTCGGGGTGGCGGGATTCGAACCCACGGCCTCTTCGTCCCGAACGAAGCGCGCTACCAAGCTGCGCCACACCCCGTAGCCGCCGGCAAGTCTAGCCGACGTCTGCGAGCGCTTTCGAACCGGTCCGGGGGCTGCCACCGGAGCCACCGCCGCGCGGGACGAGTGTGAGCAGGGTGGCCTCCGGTGGGCACGCGAACCGTACCGGCGCGTACGGGGACGTACCCAGACCCGCCGAGACGTGCAGCCACGTGCGCGGACCCCAGCGGGATGCGCCCCGTGCCAGGGAGCGATCCAGACCGCAGTTGGTCACGATCGCGCCATAGCCGGGCAACCGCAGCTGGCCCCCGTGGGTGTGGCCGGCGAGCACCAGGTCGTAGCCGTCGGCTGCGAACGCGTCGAGTACCCGGGGCTCGGGTGAGTGGGCGAGCCCGAGTCGCAGGTCGGCAGCGGCGTCGGCGGCACCGGCGATGCGCCCGTAGCGATCGAGCCCGAGGTGGGGATCGTCGACCCCGGCAGCCGCGACGACGCGGCCCGCCACGGTGACGCTGCGGCGTGCGTGGGTGAGGTCGGTCCAGCCACGCTCGGCCAGCGCCGCGCGCAGGTCGCGCCAGGGAAGTTGCCTACCGTAGACCCGCCTGCGGCGACCGACGAGGTAGCGGGCCGGGTTCTTCGGGCGCGGCGCGAAGTAGTCGTTGCTGCCGAAGACGTGCACGCCCGGCAGCTCGAGCAGCGGCCCGAGTGCCCGGAGGACGATCGGCACCGCGCGCGGGTGGGCGAGATTGTCGCCGGTGTTGACCACCAGGTCGGGACGCAGGTCCGCCAGTCCGGCCACCCAGCGTTGCTTCGAGCGCTGGTCGGGGGTCATGTGCAGGTCGGAGATGTGCAGCACGCGCAGCGGTGAGGCACCGGGTTCGAGAACCGGCACGGTGGCGTGCCGCAACGTCCACCGGCGGATCTCGTAGCCGGCTGCGTAACCGAGCCCGGCGAGACCGAGCGCGACGGTGGAGGCGGCGGCATGCCCGAGACGGTTCACGGCATTCCAGCCTACGTGCACGACGATGCCGGCGGCCCCGCTCGTCGATGCCCCGAACCCCGTTCCGGTTCCGAAACGAGGTTTGCAGCGGCCCTTAACCCCGTTCCGGTTCCGAAACGGGGTCGGCACGGGCCCCGAATCGGGGCGGGAGCCCGAACGTGGTCGGGCCGGACCGCGGCAGGCGGTAGCGTCTGCCGACATGGCGGAGTTGAAGGACCGGCTGCGCACCGACCTGGCGACGGCGATCAAGGCCAGGGGCGCCACGACGGTCGCGACGCTGCGGATGGCGCTGGCCGCGATCTCCAACGAGGAGGTCTCGGGCAGCTCGTCGCGGGAACTGACCGACGACGAAGTGCTCGAGGTGCTCGGCCGGGAGGCGAAGAAGCGCCGGGAGGCCGCGGAAGCCTACGACGGCGCGGGGCGCACCGAACTGGCGGCGCAGGAGCGCGCGGAGGGCGACGTGCTCGCCGGCTACCTGCCCGCGCAGCTCGCGGACGACGAGCTGGCCGGCCTGGTCGACGACGCCGTAGCGGAGGTCACCGCGGCACTCGGCGAACCGCCAGGACCGCGGCAGATGGGCCGGGTCATGAAGGCAGCCACCGCCAAGGTGGGGCGCCGGGCCGAGGGCGGCAGGGTGGCGACCGCAGTCCGTACCGCCCTCGCGGGTCAGGGCTGAGGGCTCACTCGGGCTCGTCATCCCCTGGCGGCGGGCCGGGCTCATCCGGCGGACCACCAGGACCACCGTCGTCGGGCGGACCGCCACCGGTGGGTGGTGGCTCCGGCGGCGGTGGAGGGGGTGGGGTGTCCTCGGGTGGTTCCTCCGGAGACGGCTCGGGCTCCGTGGTCTCCGGCTCCGGTGGTTCGGTGGTCTCCGGGGGCGGCGGGGTGCCGTCGCTGATCCCGATCGTGATGAGGTCACCGGGCAGCGCCGACTCATCCGGGGTCTGGTAGGTCACGGTGCCGACATTCAGGCTCGAGTCGGTGGTGACGCTCTCGACCCGGAACCCGGCCTCCTCCAGCTCGATCCGCGCCAGGTTCTCGGACATCCCGACCACGTTGGGCACCTGGCTGGAGCTGCCACCGTTGACATACCGCGGGGTGGTCGGTGGCAACGGCGCCACCGGCAGCCCCTCGTGAATCGGGACCATCGCGTCGAACCAGGTCCGTGCCGGGATCGTGGCACCGAAGATGTTGCCGCTGGAACACAGCTGCGGCGGGTCGGTGACACAGATCGGCCGGGGATTGCTGCCGTCGGGCCAGACCAGTACAGCCCCGGCGTACTGCGGGGTGGCGCCGACGAACCCGGCGGACATGTTGTCCTGGGTGGTGCCGGTCTTGCCCAGCATGGGCCGGCTCCAGCCGGCATTCTGCGCCGGCTGGTACCCGGTGCCGCCCGGGAGCGTGTCCTCGCTGAGCCCGACCGCGAGGGTGTTGGCCAGGCCCTTCGGGACGACGTGCTCACACGGTGCCTCGTCGAGCTGCACCGGGTTGCCGTTGCGGTCGGTGATCGACTCGATCGGGGTGGGCGGGCACCACACGCCGCCGCTCATCAGCGTGGCGGCGACATTGGCGAGGTCCAGTGGGCTGGTCGGCTCCGGGCCGAGGGTGTAGGAGCCGCGTTCCTCGGCCTTGACGGCCTCCCTGATCGTGCGTCCCTGCGGGTCGCGCACCTCCAGACTCGACCGCATACCGAGCCGGTAGGCCATGTCGACGACCGGGTCGACCGAGCCGATCCGGTCCATCAGTGCGAGGAACGTGGTGTTCGGCGAGATCGCCAACGCGGTCTGCAGCGACACCGGCTGGTTGGAGTAGTCGCCTGCGTTCTCCACGGTGTAGGCCGAACCGGCATTCTTGAACACCTGCGAGCTGTAGACGTCGGGCACCTGCACGGTGCTCTGGATGCCCAGGCCCTTCTCCAGCGCCGCCGCTGCAGTGAATATCTTGTAGATCGATCCCGCCCCGAAGGGCTGCGGGCTCGACGGCAGGGCGTAGGCGGTCTGGCCTTCGTCGGCATCGAAGCCGTAGTCGCGGTTGGCGACCAGCGCCGTCACCCGGTGCTTCTCCTCGCCCGGCTCCACGATCGCCATCGCGCTGGCGATGCCCGGGGTCTGCGTCGGCAGCTGCGCGTTGGCGGCCTCCTTGGCCAGGTTGCTGGCACGCCGGTCCAGCGTGGTCCGGATGGTGTAACCGCCCTTGCGCAGCTCCTCCAGCGGCATCCCGATCTTGTCGAGGTAGTCCACGACGTACTGGCAGAAGAATCCGTCCGCGGGCCCGGCGCCGATGCAGCCGTTCGGCAGGCCGGTCAGCGGCTGCCGGACTCCCAGCGGCTCCGCCTTCGCCGCCGCGCCCTGCTCCGGCGTGATCGACCCGACGTCGACCATCTGGTCGATCACCAGGTTGCGCCGGCCGATGGCTGCCTCCGGGTTGTCCACGGGATCGAAGGCGGTCGGAGACCGGACCATCCCGGCCAGCAGCGCGGCCTGCGAGATGGTCAGCTTGTCGGGGGTCGTGTCGAAGTAGGTCCGGGCCGCGGAGGTGATGCCGTAGGCGTTGTTGCCGTAGAAGACGATGTTCAGGTAGCCGGCGAGGATCTCCGGCTTGGACAGCCGCTGCTCGAGCTGCACCGCCACCCTGATCTCCCGCAGCTTGCGCGCCGGCGTCGTCTCGATGGCCGCGGCACGCTGGGCGTCGGTCTGCGCGACGACGTAGAGCAGGTAGTTCTTGACGTACTGCATGGTCAGGGTCGAACCGCCCTGCCCCTCCAGCACGCTGCCGTTGGTGACGAGGTTGTTCATCAGCGCCCGGGTGGTCCCGCGCCAGTCCACGCCCTCGTGCTCGAAGAACCGGCGGTCCTCGATCGCGGTGATCGCGGCCTTCATCGAGTCCGCGATCTCGTTGGGCTCCGCTTTGATGCGGTTCTGGTCGAACAGGTAGGCGATCGGCGCGCCGGCCTCGTCCGTGATGGTGGTGACGAGCGGGACCTTGCCCTGGACGAGGTTGGACGACACGCTGTTGACAGTGGAGCTCGCCTGGTTGGACACCATTCCCAGGCCACCCGCCAGGGGGAAGAGCAGGCCCGCCACCAGGACCCCTGCCAGCAAGCACAGGCCCACCATCCGCCAGAGGGCATCTTTGGGCTGCACGCCGATGAGGGTACTGGTCGTTGTGAACAGCCTCGACACCCGGCGACATCACGAACAGGGGATGTGTGGTAGGCGACATGACCCGCGGCGGTTAGGCTGCGCCGCAGGTCTCACCGACATCGTGGCGGGCATCGGGTCGGCCCGCCTGCGCGGGGGCCGGGGCGGGGGTGTTTCAGTCGAGATGAGGGAGACAAGGGGGCGATGGGAACGATCAGGGGGACGGCGACGCCGCTCGCCGGCAACTGGCGTACGCGGGGGGAGTGCCGAGACGATCCGGACCAGTTGTTCGTGCGTGGTGCCGCGCAACACGAGGCGAAGGCCGTCTGCGTGCCGTGCCCGGTGCGCGCCCAGTGCCTGGCCGAGGCGCTGGACCGGCGCATCGAGTTCGGAGTGTGGGGTGGCATGACCGAACGGGAGCGGCGGCGGCTGTTGCGCCGCCGTCCCGACGTCGACAGCTGGACCGAGCTGCTCGAGCAGGCCGCCCGCGACCACGCGGTGTACGTGGGCCAGGAGTCAGAGCGCGGGTTCCGAGCGGGCGAGGTGGTCACCGATCTCCCGCAGCCCCGGCAGGTCGTGAACGTCGCGCGCCATCGTCGGCAGCCCGACCACCGGCACCGTCGGGTGGGCCTTGCGGAACCGGCCGAGCAGCCGCCGCTCTCGGTCCGCCCTGGCGACGCGGTCGGCGTGCAGTCGTAGCACCGCTGCGGCCAGCGGGCTGGATGCCTCCGACTCGAGCCGGTCGGCGGCCGTCTCGGCGCGGGCGGCGGGCAGCTGCGCGTGCACCGGGTGAGTCCGGTTGAGCACCAGCCCGGCCAACGGCATGCGCTCGGTGGCCAGCCGGTCGACGAAGTAGGCTGCTTCCCGCAGCGCGTCGGTCTCGGGTGCCGCCACGACCAGGAACGCGGTTCCCGGTGCCCGCAGCAGCTCGTAGGTGGCGGTGGCACGCTCCCGGAAGCCGCCGAACATGGTGTCGAAGGCCTGCACGAACGCTGACGCGTCCGCGAGCAGCTGCGCGCCGAGGATCGCCGACACGGCGCGGGAGAAGATCCCGAACCCGGCGCCGACCAACCGGCGCATGCTGCGGCTTCCCGCGCGGGCCGGCGCCGAGAGCAGCCGGATCATCCGGCCGTCGAGGAAGGACGACAGCCGCTGCGGTGCGTCGAGGAAGTCCAGCGCCGACCGTGACGGCGGCGTGTCGACCACCACGAGGTCCCACTCGGCTGCGGCCACCAGCTGCCCCAGCTTCTCCATCGCCATGTACTCCTGCGTGCCGGAGAACGACGAGGAGATCGTCTGGTAGAAGGGGTTGGCGATGATCTGATCGGCACGTTCCGGGCTCGCATGCGCCCGCACCATCTCGTCGAAGGTGCGCTGCATGTCGAGCATCATGGCGTGCAGCTCTCCGCCCACGTCGCTGCCGCCCACGTCGCTGCCGCCCACGTCGCTGCCGCCGGTGTCGCTGCCGCCGGCACCGGCTACCCGCCGCGGCTGGTTGTTGAGCTCGCGCAGTCCCAACGACTGCGCCAGCCGCCGCGCCGGATCGATGGTCAGCACGACGACGCGGCGCCCCCGCTCAGCGGCGCGAAGACCGAGGGCGGCAGCGGTGGTGGTCTTGCCGACGCCGCCGGAGCCACAGCACACCACGACGCGGCAGTCCGGGTCGTCGAGCAGCGCGTCGACCTCGAGCGGGGGCGGGCCGGTCATCTCACCCCCTGCTCGCGCAACTGCTCGGCCAGCTCGTAGAGCCCGCCCAGATCGACGCCGTCGGAGCCGACCTCGGTGACCTCGGGCAGCTCGAGGGCCGGCATGCCCGCGTCGTCGAGCCGCGAACGGGCCTGCTGCTCGGCTTCCACCCGGACCGCGTGCTCCACGGTCTCGGCGACCAGGCCGTCGACCACGTCGGTCGCCAGCTCCAGCCCGGCCGCGAGCAGCCCGTCGCGCACCCGGGAGGCGTCGACCCGCCCGCCCGCCGCCGCGGTCACCGAGCGCGACGACAACCGCGCCGGCCGGGCCCGGTTGACCATCACCGCGCCCGGTCGCAGGTCGGCCGCGTCGAGCTCGGCCACCGTCTCCAGAGTCTCGGACACCGGCAGGTCCTCCAGCAGGGTCACCACGTGCACCGTCGTGTCGGCGGAGTGCAGCAGTCGGACCACGCCGTCGCTCTGGGTGTGGATCGGCCCCACCTTCGCCAGGTCGGCCATCGCCCTGGTCACGTCGAGGAACTTCACCACGCGCCCGGTCGGCGGGGCGTCGAGGATCACCGCGTCGTAGACGTGACGGCCACCGTCGGTACGGCCGGTGGCCTCCTTGACCTTGCCGGTGAGCAGCACGTCGCGCAGCCCGGGAGCGAGCGTGGTGGCGAACTCGACCGCACCCATCCGGCGCAGCGTCCGGCCGGCGAAGCCGAGGTTGTAGAACATCGCGAGGTACTCCAGCAGGGCGGCCTCCGCGTCCACGGCCAGGGCCTTGACCTCGCCGCCGTCGGGGGCGACGGCGATTCGTCGTTCCTCGTAGGGCAGCGGCGCGGTGTCGAACAGCTGCGCGATGCCCTGGCGGCCCTCGACCTCGACGAGCAGCGTGCGCCGACCACCGGTCGCCAGCGCGAGTGCCAGCGCCGCCGCGGCGGTCGTCTTGCCGGTGCCGCCCTTGCCCGTGACCACGTGCAGGCGGGCGCGGGCGAGCTCGTCCGGCCATCCGGGTGACGTCACGACCGTGACCCTAATGTCGCGCCGCCCGGACGCACCCGTTGGCCTGGGTCGTAGGGTGCCGCGTATGACGATCTGGGAGTACGCCACCGTGCCGCTGCTGACGCACGCGACCAAGCAGATCCTCGACCAATGGGGCGCCGACGGCTGGGAGCTGGTCACCGTGCTGCCCGGCCCGACCGGCGAACAGCTCGTCGCCTACATGAAGCGGCCGCAGGGGCAGTCGTGACCTGGACCGGGCGGATCGACGAGCTCGACCTGACGCTGCCACCGGTGGCCACCCCGGCCGGTGCGTACAAGCCCGCGGTACAGAGCGGATCGCTGGTGTTCACCGCCGGCCAGGTGCCGCTGGTCGACGGGCAGCTGGCCGCCACCGGGAAGGTCGGCGCCGAGGTCAGTGTCGAGCAGGCGCAGCTGCTCGCGCGGACCTGCACGCTCAACGCGCTGGCAGCCGTCGACGACCTCTGCGGGCTCGACGCGATCGTCCGCGCCGTGAAGGTGGTCGGGTTCGTGGCGTCCGCGCCCGGCTTCACCTCGCAGCCCGCGGTGCTCGACGGTGCCTCCGAGCTGCTCGGCGACATCTTCGGTGAGGCGGGCGAACACGCCCGCTCCGCGGTGGGTGTGGCCGAGCTGCCACGGGGTGCGCCGGTCGAGGTGGAGCTGGTCGTCGAAGTCGCGTGAGGCGACGGCATCGCGTCGATCATCACCATCGGCCGGGGCGCAGCCCGTCTAGGGTGGCGGGATGGCGCAGCTACCCGAGGAGATGACCGTGCCGGAGGAGATGGTGCCGACCGAAGCCCCCACCGTCCCGGCGACGCCGCGCGACGCCGCCACTGTGGCGCTGCTTCGCCAGGGCGGCGGCGGGATGGAGGTGTTCCTGCAGCACCGGGTGTCGCAGATGGCCTTCGCAGGCGGTATGACCGTCTTCCCCGGCGGCGGGGTGGACCGGCGCGACTGCGACGTGTCGCTGGCCTGGAACGGCCCTGACCCGGACTGGTGGGCCACCAGCTTCGGCTGCGACGTGTCGCTGGCCAGGGCACTGGTCTGCGCGGCGGTCCGGGAGACCTTCGAGGAGTGCGGGGTGCTGCTGGCCGGCCCGGACTCGCACACCGTGATCGCCGACGCATCGCGCTACGCCGAGGACCGGGCGGCGCTGGAGTCCCGCGAGCTGTCGTTCGCGCAGTTCCTGGAGCAGCGCGACCTCGTGCTGCGGGCCGACCTGCTGCGGCCGTGGTCCAACTGGGTCACCCCGGAGGAGGAGCCGCGCCGCTACGACACCCGGTTCTTCCTGGCCCTGCTGCCGGAGGGGCAGCGAGCCGACGGGAGCACCTCGGAGGCGTCGGGGTCCGGCTGGCAGTCGCCGGGCGGGGCGCTGGCCGACTGGCAGGCCGGCCGGGTCGGGCTGCTGCCGCCGACCTGGGTGACGCTGACCCAGCTCGACGAGTGCGGCACGCTGGACGCCGCGCTCGCGGCACACCGCAGCATCGAGAAGATCATCCCGAGGGTGGTGCGGGAGGACGGCCGGCTGCGCGTCGTGCTGCCCGGCGACCCGAGCTACGACGGCGCCGACGGGCACCTCGAACCGTGACCGGCCACCCCGCCTACGGCGCGCTGCGCCCCGTCACCTCGCACACCGGCGTGCTGCTGGCCGACAACCCGTCACCGATGACGCTCGACGGCACGAACACGTGGCTGCTCCGGGCGCCCGGGGCGCGGGAGTGCGTGGTGGTCGATCCGGGTCCCGACGACGAGGGGCACCTGCGCCGGGTCGCCGAGCACGGGCCGGTCGCCCAGGTGCTGCTGACCCATGGCCATCCCGACCACGCCGCGGGTGCGCGCCGCTTCGGCGAGCTGGTCGGTGCAGGGGTGCGGGCGCTGGATCCGGCTCACCGGCTCGGTTCCGAGGGCCTGTCCGGAGGTGACGTCGTCGCCGCGGCGGGGGTCGACGTCCGGGTGCTGGCCACCCCGGGTCACACCGCCGACTCGCTGTGCTTTCTCGTCGAGGGCGACGGCCCTCCCGCGGTCCTCACCGGCGACACCGTGCTGGGCCGGGGCACCACGGTCATCGCGCATCCGGACGGCCGGCTGTCCGACTACCTCGACTCGTTGCACCGCCTCGCCGAGCTCGCTCCCGGCGTGGCTGTGCTGCCGGGCCACGGCCCGGAACTGCCGGATGCCGGCGAGGTGGCCCGGTCCTACCTGGCGCACCGGCAGGACCGGCTCGAGCAGGTCCGCGCGGCGGTCACCTCGCTCGGCGGCGACCCGACCCCGCGGCAGGTCGTCGAGGTGGTCTACGCCGACGTCGACCGCACGCTGTGGCCCGCCGCCGAGTGGTCGGTACGGGCCCAGCTCGACTACCTGCGCGAGGGCGGCTGATCTCACGGGCCGGGTCACGATCGGGTCACATCTGCAGGTTTCTGAGCGCATCCGGGCAACGCGGGGAGCCGTAGCTACGTCTTCACCAGTGAGAAGGCAGCAGTGGGGACTGCGTCTCTCACACGAAGTCTCCGGAGTGCGGTATTCGGGACCGCACCCGGAGGCGGGGGTGCGTGATCCGTCGGGGTGAGGGGTCACGCCGATAAGAAGGGTCGGGGCGCCACGTCGGGGGTGACGCCCCGACCCTTCGCTCGCGTCAGCCCCGGGTTCGGCTCAGCGAGCGCGTCGTGCCAGCCGCTCAGGCTCGAGGATCAACACGCTCTTGCCCTCCAGACGCAGCCAGCCGCGGTGGGCGAAGTCCGCCAATGCCTTGTTGACCGTCTCGCGGGAGGCGCCCACCAGCTGGGCGATCTCCTCCTGCGTCAGGTCGTGGGTCACCCGCAGCATGCCGGCCTCCTGTGAGCCGAAGCGCTGCGCGAGCTGCAACAGCGCCTTGGCGACCCGCCCCGGCACGTCGGTGAAGATCAGATCGGCCAGCATGTTGTTCGTGCGCCGCAGCCGGCGCGCGATCACCCGCAGCAGCTGCTCGGCGATGTCCGGACGCTTGGTGATCCACTCCCGCAACGCCGTCCGGTCCATCGTCATCGCGCGGACCTCGGTCACGGTCGTCGCGGTCGACGTCCGCGGTCCGGGGTCGAAGATGGAGAGCTCGCCGAACATGTCGGAAGGCCCGAACACCGCGAGCAGGTTCTCCCGCCCGTCGCCCGACTTGCGGCCGATCTTCACCTTGCCCGACTCGACGATGTAGAGTCGATCACCCAGCTCACCCTCGTTGAAGATCACGTGCGCGCGCGGGAAGTCGACCGGCTCCAGGGTGCTCGCGAGCGCGTCCACCGCCGCCGGGTCGACCCCCTGGAAGATGCCGGCCCTGGCCAGGCTCTCGTCCACCTGTCACTCCTCCTCGCCCGGCGGACCCGGCCCTCGCTGTCAAGAGGCTGACTCGGTGCCGCCGATCACTCCAGGTGAGTCTAGGACCGCTGCCGGGCCTTGCGAGAACTGAC
The DNA here is from genome assembly GCA_009379815.1 of Pseudonocardiaceae bacterium. GTDB lineage: Bacteria > Actinomycetota > Actinomycetes > Mycobacteriales > Pseudonocardiaceae > WHSY01. The sequence continues at coordinate 33,409 of WHSY01000024.1, read as the reverse complement.
CAGCGCGGAGCCGCCCAGCCGGCGCAGCCGGAAGAGCTCCAGCGCCCGGCCGATCCCGCTTCCGAACAACGCGCGGACCTCGTCCGGCCTTGCCTGCTCGAGGAACTCCTCGACCTCGTTCTCCTGCACAGCGATATGCCGCAGCCGGGTCTCGACGCGCTCCATCGCCAGCGCGAAGAGCATGATCAGTAGCGGGACTGCAGCGGCGAACCAGACGGTCATGGTGGGCCAGATCCTCGCGCATCCCCCTGGAGAGTGACGAATCGGGGCCGCTGCCCCGGGCGTGTCGCAGGATGCCGATGCAGGGGCGTCCGGATCGACGTGCGCCGCGCTCCGTACCCTGACGGGGTGTCGTCGCGTCCCCGCCGGTCCGCAGGCAGCGAGAGCCGCCTCGCGCTCGTCCGGCGTGCCCGGCGTATGGATCGGGTACTCGCGCAGGCCTACCCGGACGCGCGGTGCGAGCTGGACTTCACCACCCCGCTGGAGCTGGCCGTGGCCACCGTGCTGTCCGCACAGACCACCGACAAGCGGGTCAACGAGACCACGCCCGCGCTGTTCGCGCGCTACCGCAGCGCCGCCGACTACGCCGGCGCCGACCGCACCGAGCTCGAGGAACTGCTCCGGCCGACCGGCTTCTACCGGAACAAGGCAGCCTCGCTGATCGGTCTCGGCGCCGCCCTCGTGGACCGGTTCGACGGCGAGCTGCCCGGCCGCCTCGCAGACCTGGTCACGCTGCCCGGCATCGGGCGAAAGACCGCGAACGTGATCCTCGGCAACGCATTCGACGTGCCGGGGATCACCGTCGACACCCATTTCGGCCGGCTGGTGCGCCGCTGGGGATGGACCGACCTCGAGGACCCGGTCAAGGTGGAGCAGGCGGTGGGCGAGCTCATCCCGAAGCGGGACCACACGATGCTGTCCCATCGGGTGATCTTCCACGGCAGGCGGGCATGCCACGCCCGGCGGCCCGCCTGCGGAGTGTGCCCGATCGCACGTGACTGCCCCTCCTTCGGCGTCGGGCCGACCGAGCCCGAACTCGCCGCCCCGTTGGTGCGGGGACCGGAGACCCCGCAGCTGCTGGCCATGGCCGGCCTTCCCACCGACCTCGTGGCGGCCGAGGCGCCTGACGAATGACGTCGATGACGCGAATGACGCGTAACCGGTTGCGCGTGGCACTGCTGGTCACGGTGCTCGCGGCCGCGGCTGCGGTCGCGCTGTGGCCGTCGATGGGGCCGTCGATGTGGCCGTCGATGGGGCCGTCGATGGGGCCGTCGGATCCCGGCACCCCTCCGGTGGTGGCGGCCCCGCCCGCGCCGGACATGGACGCGCTGCGGGCGCGGGCGGCGCTGGCGCCGTGCCCGGAGCCGGTAGGAGACGCGGCGCCTGCCGGACCGCTGGCAGGGGTGACCGTGCCGTGCCTGGGTGCGCCGGGCAGCGTCGATCTCGGGACCGCGCTGGCCGGACGGCCGGCATTGCTCAACCTCTGGGGGCCGCTGTGCGGGCCATGCCGTGAGGAGATGCCCGCCCTCGCCGGCTACGCGGCCTCGCCGGGCGCCATTCCGGTGATCGGCGTCGAGGTACAGCGGCTTCCCGCGGGCGGGCTGGACCTGCTGGCCGCGCTCGACGTGCACTACCCGTCGGTCAGCGATCCGGACGGCGCGCTGCGCCGCGCGCTGGGCTCGCCACCGGTGCTGCCGCTGACCTACGTCGTCGCGCCGGACGGTCGGGTCATGCAGGTCAACCCGCCTGAGGTGTTCCGCGACCCCGCCGGAGTCCGCGCTGCCGTCGAGCGCTATCTCGGGCACCGGGCGGTGGGATGAGGCCCGGACCCTTGGTCGACCCGGACACCGTGCCGCCGTGGCTGGAGCCGCTCGCCCGCCGCAGCGGGGACCTGGTGGCCGCGGACGTGACCCGGGTGCCGGTCCCGCCCGACGGTGGCGGACGGCGCGCGGCTGTGCTCGTGCTCTTCGGCGTCGACGAGGCCACCGCAGCACCGGACCTGCTGCTGCTGCGCCGCTCCGACGGGTTGTCCTCGCATGCCGGCCAGGTCGCCTTCCCCGGCGGGGCGCTGGACGACGGTGACGACGGTCCGGTGGCCGCCGCGTTACGCGAGGCCGACGAGGAGGTGGGGGTGCGCGCCACCGACGTGCGCCCCGTGGCGGTGCTGCCCGAGTTGTACCTGCCGCCGTCCGACTACCTCGTCACCCCCGTGCTGGCGCACTGGGAGCAGCCGGGGCACGTGGAGGCGGTGGACCCGGGAGAGACCGCGGCGGTGGCCAGGGTTCGGGTGGACGTGCTGGCCGATCCGGCGAACCGGCTGCTGGTGCGCGGCCAGTCGGGCTGGACGTTCCCCGCGTTCGTGCTGCCCGGGATGCTCGTGTGGGGTTTCACCGGCGGGCTGGTCAACGCGGTCCTCGCGATGGGGGGCTGGGAGCGGCCGTGGGACGCTGACCGTGTACACGATGTCGACGCTGCGTGGCGAATGGCGGAGGAGACCGGGGTGGGCTGGTGAACTGGGTCGACCTACTGGTGTTGCTGGTGGCGCTCGCGGCCGCCGTCTCCGGCGCTCGGCAGGGGCTGGTCACCGCGGTGACGTCCTTCGCCGGTGTGCTCGCGGGTGCGGTGCTCGGCGTGCGGCTGGCTCCGTGGGTGGTGGAGCACTTCGAGGGTATGACCGCGCGGATCACCTTCGGCGTGGCGTTCGTGGTGTTGCTGGTGGCGCTCGGCGAGGGGCTCGGCGTCACGCTGGGCCGTCTCGTCCGTGATCGGCTCGACGGCAGGCGGCTCCGGCAGGCCGAGAGCGCGCTCGGTGCGGTGGTGCAGGCCATCGCCGCGCTCGTCGTGGCGTGGCTCGTCGCGCTGCCGCTGACCTCGTCGTCCTACGCAGGGCTGTCGACCGCGGTCCGCGACTCCGCCGTGTTGCAGGGCGTGGACGCGGTGATGCCGCAGTCGCTACGGCAGCTGCCCAGCGAGCTGACGCGGCTGCTCGACGTCTCCGGCTTCCCCGACGCGCTCGCCCCGTTCGCGCAGACCCCGGTCCGCGAGGTCGGCCCCGCCGATCCGGCGCTGCTCGACAGCCCTGTCGTGGAGCAGGCTCAGGACAGCGTGCTCAAGGTTCGTGGCCGCGCCCCGTCATGCAGCCGGCTGCTGGAGGGCAGCTCGTTCGTGGTCGCCGAGGAGCGCGTGCTGACCAACGCCCACGTCGTCGCGGGTACCGAGGAGGTGTCGGTGGAGACCGAGCAGGGGATGCTCGACGCCGAAGTCGTCCGTTACGACCCGGCCACCGATGTGGCCGTGCTCGAGGTTCCCGGGCTCGACGCCACGCCGCTGCCGCTGGACCGTGCGCAGGCGCCGTCCGAGCTCGACGTGATCATACTCGGCTACCCGCTCGACGGGCCGTACACCGCCTCGGCGGGGCGGGTGCGTGACCAGATCGACCTCCGTGGCCCCAACATCTACGGCACGTCGACGGTCGAGCGCGAGGTCTACACGATCCGCGCGCAGGTGCGCAGCGGGAACTCCGGTGGCCCGATGCTCGACCCCGAGGGGGAGGTGCGGGGGATGGTCTTCGGTGCCGCCATCGACGACCCGAACACCGGGTTCGCGCTCACCGTCGACGAGATCGCCGACGACATCGCCGCCGCGCCCGGCCTGACAGCAGAGGTCGACACCGGCTCCTGCGCCGCCTGATCCAGTGTCCATGCACCCGCGCTGTCCATGAACCCGACGCAGTGGGGCATGCGAGCGTCTCTGACCCCCACGACGTCGGGTTCATGGACAGCGCGGGTGCGGGTGCTCCCGCAGGAACTCGGACAGCAGCGCCGTGGTCTGCTCCGGAGCTTCCTGGGGTAGGAAGTGCCCGACCCCGGGCAGCACGTGGTAGCGGTACTCACCGCTCGTCCATCGCTGCGACGCCCGCGCGGTGCGCTCCAGCAGGCACGGGTCGAGCGCCCCGTGCAGCGCCAGCACGGGAACCCGGATGCGGCGATCGACCGCCCTCGCGAAGCGCACGCCGTCGGGCCGCAGCGCCGATCGCGCCGCCCAGCGGTAGTACTCCGACGCGCTGTGCGCGGCGCCGGGAATGGCCATGGCGCCGCGGTTGCGCCGTGCGACCTCGGCGAAGCCCGGCGTGCGCACCCAGTCCGGTCCGGACCAGTCCCGCAGGAACCGCTCGACGCGCGCACCGCCGTCGGAGGTCAGCCGGTGCTCGGGCAGCCACGGGAGCGCAAAGCTCGCGACGTGACGCGAGGCCCGGCGCTGGTCGGCATCCCGCAGCAGGGCACGCCGAATCGCCAGCGGGTGCGGGGCCGCGAGCACCGCGATCGAACGGACCAGCCGGGGGTGCAGCGCGGCCGTGGTCCAGGCGATCAGGCCGCCCCAGTCGTGGCCGACCAGGCAGGCGCGCCGCTCACCCAGTGCCCGGACGAGCCCGGCCACGTCGCCGGCGAGGGTCCACCCGTCGTAGCCCCGCGGCGGCTTGTCGGAGTCGCCGTAGCCGCGCAGGTCCACCGCCACCGCCCGCAGGCCCGCAGCCGCCAGGGCCGTGAGCTGGTGGCGCCAGGACCACCAGAACTCGGGGAATCCGTGCAGCAGCAGCACCAACGGCCCGCTGCCGGCCTCGGCGACGTGCAGCCGGATGCCGTTGGCGGAGACCTCGCGGTGCACCCAAGGCCCGGGCACCCGCACCGAGGCGGGATCCGGTGGGCGCGCTGCGGTCAGTGCTTGCCGCGCCGGGAGGCCAGCTGGGCCGTCTCACGCACCGAGGACATGGTGCGTTCGGGCTTGCGGATTTTGCGCACCCGCAGGTAGCCGAGCAGGCCGAAGAGCCCGGCGGTCAGCAGCATCAGCACGAACACGATGCCGAACGCCGCCCACCGCGCCAGCCAGACCGACAGCAACTCGCCGAGGAAGAAGAACAGGAAGAACAGGCTGAACAGCAGGACGGCAAGGGCGACGATGAAGAAGATGCTGCCCTTGACGCCCTTGCGGACCTCGTCGGTCACCTCTGCTCTGGCCAGCTCGATCTCGGAGCGGAGCAACGTGGACAGGTGCGTGCTGGCCTCTCGCACCAGCCCGCCGAGAGACGTCCCGGTGGCCGAGTCGGCCTCCGGCGACATGGGAATGGAGGGCACGGCGGGAGGCGCGTCGTCGGCGTGCCTCGCGTGCCGACCGTCGGTGCGGTTGCCGGTGGGGGTCTGCGCGCTGGTCACGCGCGACATGGTGCCATGGCTGCCGCGGCTCGGCGCGCTCACCCGGCCTGGTGTGCCCGGCCGCGTCGCCTCAGCGCGGCTGCGCCGAGTAGCGCGGCGGCTGTGGAGGCGAGCAGCACCGCGGCCTTGGCCCGCTCGGCCGCGTCACCCGTCAGCGACAGTTCGGCGATCAGCAAGCTGACGGTGAACCCGACACCGCACAGCATCGCCGCGGCGGCCAGGTCCCGCCACTCCAGGGCGCGGGGCTTGACCGCGAGCCCGACCCGGACGGCGAGCCAGGAGAACCCGAGGATCCCGATCAGCTTGCCGACCAACAACCCGACGATCACTCCGATGGCGACCCGGTTGGTCGCGATGTCGGACAGCGCCTCGACCCCGATCGGCACTCCGGCGGCGAACAGCGCGAACACCGGTAACGCCACACTCGCGGACAACGGCTGCAGCCGGTGCTCGAGCCGCAGCGCGGGAGCCTCGGACTCGTCCTCGTCGGCCTTCACCCGGGTCAGCAGCCCGAGCGCGACACCGGCGATCGTGGCGTGGATGCCGGACTCGTGGACTGCGTACCAGACCAGCAGCCCGAGCGGTACGTAGAGCAACGACGAGCGGATCCGGCGATGCTGCAGCCACCAGTACAGCCCGCACAGCGCGATCGCGGCGGCGAGCGAGAGGGCCTGAAAATCGCTGATGAACAGGATCGCGATCACGAGGATCGCGCCGAGGTCGTCGACGACCGCGAGGCTGAGCAGGAAGATCCGGAGGCTGCCGGGCAGGCCGGATCCGGTCAGCGCCAGCACAGCCAGCGCGAAGGCTATGTCGGTGGCCACCGGGATGGCCCAGGCCTGCCCCGCGCCCGGCGCGCCCCAGCTCACCGCCAGTGCGAGGCATGCGGGTACCAGCATGCCGCCGAGTGCGGCGATCGCGGGCAGCGTCGCCGTCTTGCGATCGTTGAGCTCGCCGATCACCAGCTCGCGCTTGAGCTCCAGCCCGATAACGAAGAAGAAGATCGCCAGCAGGCCGTCCTTGGCCCAGGTGCCGACGGTGAGGTCGAGGCCGATCGCCGCAGGGCCGATACGGAAGTCGCGCAGTGCGACGTAGGCGTCACCCCACGGCGAGTTCATCCAGATCAGCGCGATCGCCGCCGCGACGAGCAGCAGCGTCCCGCCGAGGGTCTCGGTACGCAGGTACCGGGCGACCTCGGCCACCTTGCCGGGAGCCGGCGGCGTGCCACGGTCCGGCTCGCTGCCGGAGACCCGCTCGACCGCCTCCTCGTACCAGGACATGTTCGGCCGACTCCCATGTGTCGAGGACAGGGACTGTTGCCGACCAGACTTCCCGGCGCGCCGCAGCGATCCTACGTGCTCACTCGCCCGTCGAGCGACGCAACCGCTTGATCTCGCCACGGTGGCGCTTGGCCTGCATCCGGCGCTCCCGGGCGGCCCTCGACGGTCTGCTCGCCCGCCGCGGTGGGGGATCGGGTGCCAGCGCATCGCGAACCAGCGCGGCGAGCCGGGCGCGTGCGGCGTCCCGGTTGCGCCGCTGCGAGCGATGCTCGGAGGCGACGACGGTGAGCACGCCGCCGGTCAGCCGATGCCCCAGCCGGTCGAGCACCCGCTCGCGCAGGGTGTCGCCGAGCGCGGCGCTGGCCGCGACGTCGAACGACAGCTCCACCCGCGAGTCGGTGGTGTTGACCCCCTGGCCGCCGGGGCCGCCGGCACGGGAGAACCGCCAGCGCAACTCGGCCTGCGGAATCGAGACCGAGCCGCGCACGTGCAGGTCGCGGCTAGTCGTCGGACCCCCCGGACTTCAGGCCGGCGGAGATCTGGTCCATCACCGAGGAGTCGGCCAGCGTGGAGACGTCACCGGCCTCACGGTTCTCGGCGACATCGCGCAGCAGCCGCCGCATGATCTTGCCGGACCGGGTCTTGGGCAGCTCGGCGACGACCATGATCTGGCGCGGTTTGGCGATCGCGCCGATCTGCTTGGTGACGTGGTCGCGAAGCGCGTTGATGGCGTCGCTGCCCTTGGCCGCGTCCTGCGCGACGTTGCCCCGCAGGATCACGAAGGCGACGATGCCCTGGCCGGTGGTCTCGTCGGCGGCGCCGACGACCGCTGCCTCGGCGACGGTGTCGTGCGACACCAGAGCCGACTCCACCTCCGTGGTGGAGATCCGGTGCCCGGAGATGTTCATCACGTCGTCGACCCGTCCGAGTAGCCAGATCGCGCCGTCCTCGTCGTACTTCGCACCGTCGCCTGCGAAGTAGTAGCCCTTGTCGGCGAACCGAGACCAGTAGGTCTCCTTGTACCGCTCGTCGTCGCCCCAGATGCCGCGCAGCATCCCCGGCCAGGGCCTGTCGAGCACGAGGTACCCGCCGCCGCCCTTGCCGACGTCCTGCCCGTTGTCGTCGACGACCCTCGCCGAGATGCCCGGCAGCGGGGCCATCGCGCTGCCCGGCTTGGCCGCGGTGACGCCCGGCAGCGGACTGATCATGATCGCGCCCGTCTCGGTCTGCCACCAGGTGTCGACGATCGGAGCGCTGCCACCGCCGATGTTGTCGCGGTACCACATCCAGGCCTCGGGGTTGATCGGCTCGCCCACCGTGCCGATCACCCGCAGCGAGGACAGGTCGAACTCCGCGGGGATGTGGTCACCCCACTTCATGAAGGTGCGGATCAGGGTGGGAGCCGTGTAGTAGATCGTCACGCCGTACTTCTGCACGATCTCCCAGTGCCGCCCCTCGTGCGGGGTGTTCGGGGTCCCCTCGTACATCACCGAGGTCGCCCGGTTGGCCAGCGGCCCGTAGACGATGTACGAGTGCCCGGTGACCCAGCCGATGTCGGCGGTGCACCAGTAGACGTCCTGGCCCGCCTTGTGGTCGAACACGACGTCGTGGGTGTAGGCGCACTGGACGAGGTAGCCACCGGCGGTGTGCAGGATCCCCTTCGGCTTCCCCGTGGTGCCCGAGGTGTAGAGGATGTACAGCGGGTGCTCGGCGTCGAACGCCTCCGGGGTGTGCTGGGCGGGCTGGGCGTCGACCAGGTCGTGCCACCACAGGTCGCGGCCGTCGGTCCACTGCACGTCGATGTCGGTGCGCTTGACGACGATGACGTTGCGCACGGTCGGTGTGTCCTTGACGGCGTCGTCGACGCCCTCCTTCATCGGGGCGGGCTTGCCCCGGCGGAACTGCCCGTCCGCGGTGATCACGAGCTTGGCTGCGGCGTCCTCCACGCGGTTGCGCAGCGCCTCGGACGAGAAGCCGCCGAAGACGACGCTGTGCGCGATCCCGAGCCGGGCGCAGGCCAGCATGGAGAAGACCGCCTCGGGGATCATCGGCAGCTGGATCGCCACCCGGTCGCCGGTCTGCAGCCCCAGCGAGAGCAGCGCGTTGGCCGTCTTGCACACCTCGCGCTGCAGGTCGGCGTAGGTGATGGTGCGGCCGTCGCCTGGCTCGCCCTCCCAGTGGAACGCGACCTGGTCGCCGTGCCCCTGCTCGACGTGCCGGTCGACGCAGTTGTAGGCGACGTTGAGCCTGCCGCCGACGAACCACTTGGCGAACGGTGCGTTCGACCAGTCCAGCACCTGGTCGAACGGTCGGTCCCAGTGCAGCCGGTCGGCCTGGCCCGCCCAGAAGGCCTCGCGGTCGGTGTCGGCCTGCTCGTAGAGCGCGGAGGTGACGTTGGCCTGCGCCGCGAAGCGCTCGGACGGCGGGAACTCGCGCTCCTCGCTGCTCAGGTTGTCCAGAGTCTGCCCGGACTCGGTCATGCCGACCTCCTCGTCACACATCACGCAGCTGCTGCATTCGAGACCCTGCTGTCCTCACGACCGTAGTGCCCGCTACCACACCACGCTCACACCGCGGTGCCAACCGGGGCCCACCGGCCCCGGACTCACGGGCCTGGCACGATCCGGGTGCGTGACGTCGCACCCCGACCCGCTGGGTCCGTTGCTGGAGCTGCCCGGTGTCCTCGACGCGGTCGATGCCGCTCGCAGCGCTGTCGACGAGGTGCACCGGCATCCGGCCAACCGCCGGGGCTGGCCCAGCACCGCCGCGGAAGCGTCGGTACGCGCGGCCAGGGCCTCGGCCGCGCTGGACGGGGGGAGCGCGGAGCTGCCGGCCGAAGGGCCGGTCGCCGAACCCGTGCTCGCCGGGGCGTTGCGGGCCGCGGAGGCGATCGGCGGCCTGCTCGGCACCTGGCAGCGGGCGCCGTTGCAGGCGCTGGCCCGGTTGCACGTGCTCGCCGCCGCCGATCTCAGCCCCGACGAGGGGTTGGGTCGCCCGAGCAGCGGTGGCGCTCCGGCGGCGCACGCTGGTCCCGCCCCCGCGGAGGTCTCGGCCAGGCTCGACACGCTGGGCCGGCTGGTCGCGGGCGCGACGCAGGTCCCGGGCCCGGTGCAGGTCGCGGTCGTGCACGGCGAGCTGCTGGCGCTGTCGGCGTTCGGCACGGCCGACGGTGTGGTCGCCCGTGCCGCGGCCAGGCTGACGGCCATCGCCACCGGCCTGGATCCCAAGGGCCTCGTGGTCCCCGAGGTCGGGCACCTGCGTCGCGAGCCGGAGTACCGGGACGCGGCGGAAGGCTTCGCGACCGGCGAGCCGGACGCGCTGGCGACCTGGATCGTGCACTGCTGCGACGCGCTGGTGGCCGGCGCGCGTGAGGCGAACTCCATCGCCGATTCCCTCGCTTCCTGACCGCAGCTTCCTGACCGCAGCCTCCTGACGGCGCCGGTCCGGCTGCACGGGCCCGGCTGAACTCGCGATCGAGGCCCGCGATCGGGGTCAGCGCAGTGCGTCGAGCGCGCGCCGGACGTGGCCGTCGCCGCCCGCGAGCGCGCGCCGTGCCTCGACCACCCCGACCTCGCCCAGTACCGACACCAGCGCGGTCTTGAGCTCGCCGCCTGCCGCTGCCAGCACCTCGGCGCAGCGCGCTGCGTCGAGCCCGGTGGCCTCGGCGAGGATCGTCACCGTACGGGCGCGCAGCTTGGCGTTGCCGGCGACCATGTCGACCATGAGATTGGAGTAGGTGCGGCCGGTGCGCACCATGACCGCGGTGGAGAACGCGGTGAGCATCAGCTTCTGCGCGGTGCCCGCCTTCATCCTGGTCGAGCCCGCCACCGCCTCCGGGCCGGTGTCGACGGCGACCAGCACGTCGACGGTGGCATCCGGGCGCGCCGCCGGATTCGACGTCAGGAGCACGGTGGCGGCACCGGCCCGGTGCGCTGCGCCCAGCGCGCCCCGTACGTAGGGCGTGCGGCCGGAAGCCGACAGCCCGAGCGCGACGTCACGGCCCTGCACCGAATCCGCCGCCGCGGCAACGCCCGCGTCCGCGTCGTCCTCGGCGCCTTCGGCGGAGTGCAGCAGGTCGCTCGGCCCGCCGGCCTGATGGGGCACGAAGACCCCGCCGGGCAGCGCGTAGGTGGGGCCGAGCTCGACCGCGTCGAGGAGCGCGAGCCGGCCCGAGGTGCCGGCGCCGAAGTAGTGCACCCGGCCGCCCTCGCCCAGCGCGGTGACCGCCAGGTCGACGGCGACGGCGAGTTGTGGCAGCGCTGCAGCCACCTCGTCGGGGACGAGCGCGTCCTCCGCGTGCAGCGTGCGCAGCAGCTCGAGGCTGGATTGCCGATCGATGTCGACGGTGCGCGGATTGCGTCGCTCGGTCGGGGCCTGTGGTTGCTCGGTCGGCGGTTGTGCCCGCTGCTCCGGGATGGGTTGCGACGAGTACAGCTCGACTGTCACCTGCTGTCCCGTTGTGAACGTCGGCCGTCCGGGCGGGCGTCGAGCCTGCGGTCGCTGATCGCGTCGTATGTCGAGATCAGCGCCTGTCTGGCGGTGTCGTGGTGGCGCTGGGCCACCCCGATGAACAGGCAGTCGATGACCGTCAGCTGGGCGATCCGGCTGGCCATCGCACCCGAGCGGAAGGTGGTCTCCCGCGCCGCGGTCGTCAGCACGTGATCGGCCACGTCGGCGACCGGCGAACGCGGGTAGTTGGTCAGTGCGACGGTGCACGCGCCGTTGTGCCCCGCGTGCGCGAGTGCGTCGACGGTGTCCGAGGTCGAGCCGGTGTGCGAGACCCCCACCGCGACGTCGCCCTCGGCCAGCAGTGCGGCCGAGGTCAGCGCCATGTGCACGTCGGTCCAGGCGAACGCGGTGCGGCCGATGCGGTGCAGCTTCTGCTGGAAGTCCATCGCGACGAACGCGCTGGCGCCGACGCCGTAGACGTCAACGCGGCGTGCGGCGGCCAGCGCCGCGATGACGGTGCCGAGCACCTCGATGTCGAGCTGGTCCGCGGTCTCCTCCACCGCCCTCGCATCGGCGAAGGCGATCTTGGCGACGACGTCGGTGAGCCGGTCACCCGGCCCGATGTCCCCGCCGACCTCGCGGCTACCCCTGGCGGCCGAGCGGGCGGTCTCGGCCGCCAGCGCGAGGCGCAGCTCGGGATAGCCGCCGATGCCGATCGCCTTGCAGAACCGCGTGACCGTCGTCTCGCTGGTGCTCGCCTCCTCCGCGACCTCAGTGATACTGCGGTGCGCTACCGATGCGGCGTCGGCGAGCACCACCTGGGCGACCCGTTGCTCGGCCCGTGCCAGCCCCGGCAGCAGGGAACGGATCAGGACCAGCGGGCTGGAATCGTCCGAGGATCCGGCTGCCGGCTCGACATGGGCACGCATGTGTGAAAGTTACTAACGAGCCGGCGCTGGCACAATGCCCGATCAGGCGGGTTGCGCGGTGGCGGGGCCTGCGCGGCTGGGTCCGGCGCCCGACATGACACGGCGACGCACTCCTGGCCTCGCGGCGGGAGTGCGTCGCCGTTCGCACGGGCGGGCGGGGTACCAGGCGTGCAACTCGTGTCGTTCCCACCGGGTCTCGGCGCCCGGCGTCCCGGTACGCAGACCCTCGACGACAAGCCTCCCGCGGCGTGCTGCGCGTGGGTGCCCGGCGCCCGTGCACGGAGTCCCGGACGGGGTGGGCGATGCTTCTCCTCTGCAACGCCCCTGGCCTTCCAGGTGTCCGTGCCCTCATGTCTAATCCGTCCCGGGGCTCACGGCAAGAGGCCCGATCAGGTGCACCGTTCCAGGCACGCAGCGTGGCAGCCGCCGCGCTGTTGTCGCTCCGGTCTCGTCCCGAAGGGCGCCTTCACTGCGTCCGAGACAGCAAGGGCGCCCGTCGCGGCGACTGGTGGTCCCGCGGGCCGGCGGCCTCAGCGCTGCCGCCGGCGCAGGCCGTACCACGCGGCGCCCGCCGCCGCGACCGCGCTCAGGCCCACCGCCGCGGCCACCTGGGTGCCCGAGGGAGCCGGGAGCCGCGCCCGCAACGAGACCGGGTTGGAGAAGCTCAGCACCGGCCAACCCCGCACAGCCGCCTCCCGGCGCAGCGCGCGATCGGGGTTGACCGCGGTGGGGTGGCCGACCGCCTCCAGCAGCGGGAAGTCGGTGATGGAGTCGGAGTAGGCGTGGCAGCGGGACAGGTCGTAGCCCCGTACCGCGGCCAGCTCCTTCGCCGCCCGTGCCTTGTTCTCCCCGTAGCAGTAGAAGTCGACCTCGCCGGTGTAGCGACCCTCGGTCGCCACCATCCGGGTGCCGACGCTGTGGGTGGCCCCGAGCATGCGGGCGATCGGCTCGACGATCTCGGCCCCGGATGCCGAGACCACAACCACGTCGTCGCCCTGGGCGCGGTGCTCGGCGATGAGCTCGGTCGCCTCCGCATAGACGAGCGGGTCGACGATGTCGTGCAGCGTCTCCTCGACGATCGCGGTCACCTGTGCCACGTCCCACCCCTCGCACAGCGCGGTGATGTGCGCCCGCATCCGGTCCATCTGGTCGGAATCGGCCCCGGAGAGCAGGAACATGAACTGGGCGTAGGTGCTCTTGAGCACCGCCCTGCGGTTGATCAGCCCTTCCTGGAAGAACGGGCGGGAGAAGGCCAGCGTGCTGGACTTCGCGATGATCGTTTTGTCCAGGTCGAAGAACGCGGCGACGCGCGGTACGCCCGGGCCCGGATCGGTCACAGCGGTGAGCATAGGTCGCGCGGACGGACGGTTCGCCTCCCCCACGTGGAGGGGCAGCGGCGCGGCGCTCGACAAGCTATCCTTGCGCGCGTCCGGTCATGACCGGACGGGTTCAGCCCGACCCCCCGGGGCTGAACCCACGACGGCCCCCGTCCCTCCCCCCTGACGGGGGCCGTCCCATGTCTGGGCTCCGGGTTTCGGTGGCGCGGACAACCGCCCCACTGTGCCGCAATCCCCCGACAATCGCCCGCCGTCACCGCTTGCTGGGCCGCAGTTGTCCACAGTGACCCGGTTATCCACAGGCCCGCTGGGCCGCCCTGGTGGTGTCGCCGCGCCCCGGACACCGTTGCCGTCGACAGTGGCCGTGCGAGCAAAGGGGGCAGCCGTGGATCGGCGGCCGGTGGCGATGGTCGGGCAGGACGGGCTCGCCGGGGATCTGGAGCGGCTCGCGGCGGCGGCGGGGTGCGAGCTGGACCGCGTGGACGGGGTGTCCTCGTTGCGCGGGCGGTGGAGCGAGACCTCCCTGGTGCTGCTCGACGCCGACGCGGCGGGTGCCTGCGCAGTGGCGCGGCTACCGCGGCGCGACGGCGTGGTGGTCGTGGCGGCGGGCGCGGCGCCGCCGAATGTCTGGGAGCGCGCCGTTGCCGTCGGCGCGGAGCACGTGGCGACGCTGCCGGATGCCGAACCGTGGCTGGTCAGTGCGCTGGCCGACGCGACGGAAACCCCCGCGCGACCCGGGCGGGTGCTGGCGGTGCTCGGTGGGCGGGGTGGGGCGGGGTCATCGGTGCTGGCGGCGGCGGTCGCGGTGACCGCCGCCGCCGAACAGACCGGCACCTTGCTGGTGGATTGCGACGCCCTGGGTGGGGGCCTGGACCTGGTGCTCGGGGCGGAGGACACCGCCGGGTTGCGCTGGCCCGGCCTCGCCATGGCAGGCGGGCGGGTGGCGGCGTCGTCGCTGCATGCTGCCCTGCCGGCACCGTTGCTCGCCGCCGGTGGCGGACGGCTGACCGTGCTGTCCTGCGACCGGGACGGGACCGGGCCCGATCCGGAGGCGATCCGTGGGGTGTGCGCCGCAGGCCGCCGCGCCGGCGAGATCGTCGTGTGCGACGTGCCGCGGCATCCGTGTGACGCGGCAGGCGTGGCGTTGGAGGCCGCCGACCTGGCCGTCCTCGTGGTGCCGGCCGAGGTGCGGGCCTGTGCCGCGGCCGCCACCGTCGCGGCCAGGGTCGGCGGGCTGGGCACACCGCTGCAGCTCGTGGTGCGGGGGCCGTCACCCGGCGGACTCTCGCCGCCGGAGATCGCCCGCGCGCTCGATCTGCCGCTGCTCGTCGCGATGCGCCCGCAGCCCGGGCTGGCCGCAGCGCTCGACCGCGGCGAGGCGCCCGGCCGTGGCCGCGGCCCGTTGGCCGTGGCGGCCCGTGCGGTGCTGGACACGCTCGACGGCCGGGCCGGCGGAGAGCGGAACGCAGCATGAACGCCGGAAACGGGGCGCTGACGGCCCCGCTGGTGGACCGGGTCCGCCACCGGTTGGCCGAGCAGAGCGCCGCGCCGTCACCTGCCGCGGTGGCGGCCGCCGTGCGCGCCGAGGCCGGGGGCGTGGTGGCCGACCTGGAAGTCCTCGCCGCGCTGCGGCAGCTGCAGGAGGAGCTTGTCGGAGCAGGGCCGCTCGAGCCGTTGCTGCGGGACCCTGCCACGACCGACGTCCTGGTCACCGGCCCCGACAGGGTGTGGGTGGAACGGGCGGGCGAGCTGTGCCGTACCGACGTGCGGTTCCCGGACGACGACGCGGTGCGCCGCCTCGCCCAGCGGCTCGCCCTCGTCGCAGGCCGCAGGCTCGACGATGCGTCGCCGTGCGTCGATGCCCGGCTGGCAGACGGCACCCGACTGCACGCGGTCCTGCCACCGGTCGCAGCCGACGGCACCTGCGTGTCGCTGCGGGTGCTGCGCCCTGCCAGCCACGACCTCGACGCGCTGACCGCGATGGGGACCTTCGATGCGGACGTGGCGCGGTTGCTGCGTGCCGTGGTTGCGGCCCGGCTCGCCTTCCTCGTGGTCGGTGGCACCGGCAGCGGCAAGACGACCCTGCTGTCGGCCCTGCTGGGATGCGCCGCCGGCGGCGAGCGCATCGTGTGCGTCGAGGACGCCACCGAGCTGGCGCCGTCGCATCCGCATGTGGTCCGGCTCGCCGCGCGGGCACCCAATCTCGAGGGTGCGGGCGAGGTCACGCTGCGTGATCTGGTCCGCCAAGCGCTGCGGATGCGCCCCGACCGCCTCGTGGTGGGCGAGGTGCGGGGCGCCGAGGTCTGCGAGATGCTCGCCGCCCTGAACACCGGGCACGACGGCGGGGCCGGCACGGTGCACGCGAACTCGCCCGCGGAGGTGCCGGCGCGGCTGGAGGCGCTGGCTGCCCTGGGCGGGATGTCGCGCTCGGCGCTGCACAGCCAGCTCGCCGCGGCGGTCCAGGTGGTGCTGCACGTGGTACGAGCCGCCGGTGGGCGGCGGCTTGCCGCGGTGGGCGTGCTCGCCCGTGACGGCGACTTCGTGAACGTCGTCCCGGCCTGGCAGGATGGCCGGTGGGCGGCAGGGCGTCAGCTGCTGGCCGACCTGCTCACCGAGCGCGGGATCGGAGCAGGATGCTGAGCCTGGCGCTGCTCGCGCTCGCGGCCGGCCTGGCTGCGTGGCCTGCGGCTGCGGGCCGCTACCGGCTGCCCGGGCTGGCCCGCAGGTGCGTGCCCGTCGAGCCGGACCGCCGGTGGCTGCCGTCCCCGCCCGCATTGCCGCTGGTCCTGGTCGCTGCTGGTGCCTTCGGGGCGGTGCTCGCGGGCGCCGGTGGAGCGATGGCGGCCGCCGTGGGGGCCGCCACCGCGGCGGTGAGATGGCGGTCGGGCCTGGGTCGGCGTCGCGAGGCGTCCGCGGCCGCCGGCCTGGTCGAGGCGCTCGGGACCCTCGTCGCGGAGCTGCGCGCCGGGGCGCATCCCGCCGCTGCCATGGAGGCAGCCGCAGCCGGGGTGGCACCGGGCGCCGCAGCGGCGCTCGGCGCCGGCGCGGCGGCAGCCCGGCTCGGCGGGGACGTGCCGACCGTGCTGCGGCGCCACCACGATCCCGCGCTGGCCCCGTGGCTTGCTCGCCTCGCCGATGCGTGGGCGCTCGGCCAGCGCCATGGCGTGCCGCTGGCCGAGCTGCTCGACGCGGTGCGGTGCGACGCCGAACAGCGGGTGCGCTTCGCCGCCGACGTCGATGCGCGGCTCGCCGGTCCCCGCGCGACCGCGGCGGTGCTGGCGGGGCTGCCGGTGCTCGGACTGCTGCTGGGCCAGGCCATCGGCGCCGACCCTTGGCAGGTCCTCGCAGCAACGGCCATCGGGCAGCTGCTGCTCGTGCTCGGCACCGTGCTGATCTGCGCCGGAGTGGCCTGGAGTGGACGCATCACCGCCTCGGCGGTGCCGTCGTGATCGCGCAGGCGCTGGCCCTGCTGCTGGCTGCCGCCGCGCTGCTCGTGGCACCGGGGCCGGCCGTGCCCGGCGCGAGGGTGCGCCGGGCACGCGGTAGCGGTCCGGCGGCGGTGCCGGACCCGGTCGAGTGGCTGCCGCCGGTGGCCGCGCTCGGCTGCGGGTTGGCCACCGCGGTGCTGGTCGGGGGGATGGGCGGGGTGCTCGGGGCGGGGGTGGTGGCAGCGCTGACATGGCTGGGCGCCCGGCGCGCCCAGCGGGGGCCCGCCGCGGCCACGACCGTCGACCCGCTGCTCCTGGCCGGGGGATGGGACCTACTGGCGGCCTGCCTGCGCGCGGGCCTTCCGGTCCCGCCTGCGGTGCGTGCCGTGGCCGCAGGCCTGCCGGACCCGGCGGGCACGGCGTTGCGGCAGGCCGCCGAACTGCTCGCGCTGGGCGCCGGCCCGGAGCGTGCCTGGCAACCCGCGCTCGACTGTCCGGACACCGCGAGGCTGGCCCGGATCGCGCGGCGCAGCGGTCGCAGCGGCACCGCACTCGCCGCCTCGTTGGCGGCACTGTCCGCCGAGGCGCGGGCGGATGCCGTGCAGCGTTGCGAGGCCAGAGCGCAGCGCGCCGGAGTGTTGATCACCGGCCCGCTCGGGCTGTGCTTCCTGCCTGCCTTCCTCGTGGTCGGCGTGGTGCCGGTGGTCATCGGGCTGGCGAACCGGCTGGTGTCGCAATGGTGACCGGCCGGGTACAGACGTCCGGAGTGGACGGCCGGGGCAGCGTGCTCCGGCACGGCACAGGCGCCCGGTCCGCGGGCGCCGGAGGGAGGGACATGATGATCAGGACGGCACGGTGGATCGGGCGACGGATGTCGAGGCGGCTGTCGGCCGCGCTCGACGGTGACGTCGGGATGAGCACCGCCGAGTACGCGATCGGCACGATCGCCGCCGCGGCCTTCGCTGCGGTTCTCTATACCGTCGTGACCGGCGACTCGGTCGTCGGCGCACTCGACGCGCTGGTGCAGCGCGCGCTGTCGGTGAGCTTCTGATGGCGGCGGTCAGCCGGGCCGCGGGTCGGGAGCCCGGCGGGACGGGTGATCGCGGGGCCGTCACGGTGGAGGCAGCGCTCGCGCTGTGCTCGCTGGTGCTGGTCCTCGCGCTCGCCCTGGCCGGGGTGGCGGCGGTGTCGGCGCAGCTGCGGTGCATCGACGCGGCCCGCGAGGCGGCCAGGCTGACCGCACGCGGTGAGCAGCAGCGTGGTGAGCAGGCCGCGCGCCGGCTGGCACCGGACGGGGCCGCTGTCGAGATCGCGGTGCGGGGCGACGAGGTCTCGGTGCGGGTGGCCGCCGACCCGGTCGCCGGGCTGCTGCCGGGCGTCGACGTGACGGCCGAGGCGTTCGCGGTGCTGGAGCCGGGGGTGTCGGGCGAGCTCGGGGTGCAGCGTGCGCCGGTGATCTCGCCCGAGCCGGCAGCGGTGCCGTGAGCAGCGACGTCGCCCGGTGCGACCGCGGCTCGGCGACGGTGTGGTCGGTGGGCGCGATCGCGGCCTTGCTGACGGTCGCGGCGGTCCTGGTGCAGCTCGGTGGCGTGTCGGTCGCCCGGCATCAGGCCGAGTCGGCGGCCGACCTCGCCGCGCTCGCGGGGGCCGGCCGCGCCGTAGCCGGTGCAGCGACCGCCTGCGAGCGGGCGGGCAGCATCACCGACCGGATGCGCGTGCACCTCGAATCGTGCCGTGTCCAGGGCTGGGACGTGCTGGTGGAGGTCAGCGCCCGTCCCGGTGGCCCGCTCGGCAACGTCGGCGTCGCGACCGCCCGCGCCCGCGCCGGCCCGGTCAGATCGTGACCTGGCTCCGGGCGAATGCGGTCGCACCCAACTGCGGGGCGCGGTGAGCGGTCGTGACGGCGCGACGAGCGCAGTTCGAGTACCGATCCGGCGTTCGCTGCGACGATCAAGACCGATCCGGAATGGCAGGCGGGGCGCCACGGGTGGGGCCGTGCACGCTCGCCGCAAAGATCCATCCGGTCGGCGCGCATGCGCCGCGTGCGCGCGCGCCACGGCGCGCCACGACGTTGACTGGGCTGCGACCGCGATCACATCGATGGAGACGAGATGGACTGGACGGACACCTGGAGGGACGCGTTCCGGACCGAACTGCGGGCCGAGGCGATCGGTTTCGCCTGCCACGGCTGGCCGGTAGTGCCGGGGAGCTATCCGCAGGCTTCGGCGTGGGCAGGTCAGGATGGCGGGGACACCCTCGCAGCCGACGGTCCGGCCCCGGTCCACGAGGATTTCCCGGGGCTGGCGGGTAGCGGCCCGGAACGCGTCGCCGCGCTGTGGGACGGGCGCCCGTTCAGCGTGCTGCTGGCGACCGGCTTCGGCGTCGACGCCCTCGACCTACCCGCCGAGCTCGGTCGCGCCACGGCGATCGGCCTGCGGGTCGCGGGGTTGCCGGTCCCCATCGCCGCCAACCCGGCGGGCCGGTGGCTGTTCCCGGTCGCCGGTGGGGCCGCAATCCGTCCCGAGCTCGCCGGTCACCCGGGCGTGGTGCTGCACGGCAGGGGCAGCTGGGCGGCGCTGCCGCCGTCGCCCCTGATGGCCGGAGTCGTGCACTGGCGGGTCAAGCCCGACGTGTGCGGCTGGCAGCTGCCCAGGCTCGCCGACGTCGAGCACGCGCTGCTCGACGCCGTGCACGGCGAGACGGACACCCATCGGCTCGCCCGCGGGCGGTCCTGACGGGTCACCGCGGGCGTAGCGCGTGGAGCACCACGTCGAGCACGATCACCGCGCCCGGCTTGTCCAGCGGTTCGTTGCCGTTGCCGCACTTCGGTGACTGCACGCACGAGGGGCAGCCGGTGCGGCACTCGCAGGCCGCGATCGCGTCCCGCGTCGCGTGCAGCCACGAGAGCAGCGCGGCGTGCCCGCGATCGGCGAAGCCGGCGCCGCCGGGGTGGCCGTCGTGCACGAACACGGTCGGCTCGCCGGTGTCGACGTGCAGTGCTGTCGACACGCCGCCGATGTCGCTGCGGTCGCAGGTGGCTACCAGCGGCAGCAGCCCGATCGCGGCGTGCTCGGCGGCGTGCAACGCGCCCGACACCCCGGCCGGACCCAGGCCCGCCGCGGTGAGCAGCTCCTCGGAGACCGTGTACCAGACGGCACGGGTGCGAAGCGTCGACGCCGGCAGGTCCAGCGCCACCGCGTCGAGCACCTGGCCAGACGGCAGGCGTCGCAGGTAGCCGACGACCTGCGAGGTCACCTCGACCTCGCCGAGCGCCACCCCGATGCCGCCCGCCCGGCGTGACTCCACAGTGGACACGACGGTGATGTCGGTGGTCGAGCGGGTCTGGGTGTGCCACTCCGGGTCCTCGGCGTGCACCAGCGCGACGCCCGCGTCGAGATCCAGCTCGTCGACGACGAACGGCTCGCCCCGGTGCAGGTAGAGCGCTCCGGGGTGCACCGTGCTGGTCGCCGAGCCCGGGTCGACGGTGCCCAGCATCCGGGCGGTGTCGGCCTCCACGACCGCGACCTGCGCCCCGCCCGACCCTCGGATGTCCACATCGGAGTGCGGTCGTTGCCGGGGCGAGGTCCAGAACCAGCCCGTCGACCGCCGCCGCAGCGCACCGTCTTCGACGAGGTCCTCGACCACCGCGCGGGCCGCCTGCCCGCCGAGCTCGTCGACGCACGCGTCGGTCAGCGGGAGCTCGGCGGCGGCGCAGGAGAGCTGCGGGCGCAGCACGTACGGGTTCGTGGGGTCGAGCACCGTGGCCTCCACCGCGGTGCCGAGCAGTGCCTCGCCGTGATGCACGAGGTAGGTGTCGAGCGGATCGTCCCGCGCGACGAACACCACCAGTGCGCCCTCGCCGGCCCGCCCGGCGCGGCCGGCCTGCTGCCAGAACGAGGCGCGGGTGCCCGGGTAGCCCGCTACCACGACCGCGTCCAGGCCCGCGATGTCGACGCCCAGTTCCAGCGCGTTGGTCGACGCGACCCCGAGCAGCTCACCGTTGTCGAGCGCCCGCTCCAGGGCTCGCCGCTCCTCCGGCAGGTATCCGGCCCGGTAGGCGGCCACCCGCGAGGCCAGCGAGCCATCCACATCCGATAATGACCGCTGCGCGCCCAGCGCGGTGAGCTCGGCACCGCGGCGCGACCGCACGAACACCAGCGTCCGGGCCCCCTCGACCACCAGGTCGGCGAGGATCCGCGCCGCCTCGGCTCCGGCACTGCGTCGCACCGGAGCGCCGTTCTCGCCGGTGAGCTCGTCGAGCAGCGGTGGCTCCCAGAGCGCCACGGTGCGCTGCCCGCGCGGCGACCCGTCCTCGGTCACCGCGACGCAGTCCACACCGGACAGGCGGCTGGCCGAGGCGGCGGGCTCGGCCACCGTCGCCGACGCGCAGAGCACGGTCGGTGCCGCGCCGTAGCGCGCGGCGATGCGGTGCAGCCGGCGTAGCACCATGGCCACGTGGGAGCCGAAGACGCCGCGGTAGGCATGGCACTCGTCGACGACCACGTAGCGCAGCCGGCGCAGGAACCTGGCCCATCGCCCGTGCTGCGCGAGCACTCCGTGGTGGAGCATGTCGGGATTGGTGAACACCCAGCGGGCGTGCGCACGGACCCAGTCGCGTTCGGCCAGCGGGGTGTCGCCGTCGTAGGAGGCCGCCCGGACCCCGTCGATACCCAGGTCGGCCACCGCGCGCAGCTGGTCGGCGCCCAGCGCCTTGGTCGGGGAGAGGTAGAGCGCGGTGGCGCGCCGATCGTCGAGCAACCCGGCCAGTACCGGAAGCTGGTAGGCGAGCGACTTGCCGGAGGCGGTGCCGGTGGCCAGCGCCACGTGCCGCCCGGCGTGGGCGAGCTCCGCGGCACGGGTCTGGTGCCTCCACGGCCGCGGCACGCCGGACCGCTGCAGCGCGGAGGTCAACACTTCCGGAGCCCACGCCGGCCAGTCCGTCGTCGCCGCCGTGCGGTCCGGGACCGTGGTGGTGTGGGTCAGCGGCGACTCGCCCTCGGGCACCCCGGCCAGCAAGCGCTCCAGCAGCACCTTGCCACGCCGCTCGTCGCCGTGCACCCGTGCTCCGCCTCTCGCCGCTGTCCTCGTGTCCCGTCCCGTCGGCCGCGAACGGGCAGTCGGTCGGATCCACGATAGGTGCCGGCGCACCGAGTCGGGTGGTCCTCTCCGAGCGGTTGCACCTGTCCAGCTCGCGGATAGGCCCGCCGCCCGGCTGGCACGGTTGACGGGAAGGGTTGACCACGGTGTCCTGGCCAGGTACCCGCGGACACACCCGGCGGGCGTGGTCAGCGCAGCGTGGCGCGCACCGTGCCCGCCGCAGCGGTGACCGTGCCGCGCCCCGCGTCGTAACCCCGATCGGCGGGGATGCTCGACAGCAGTGCGACCACGAAACGCTGCTGCTCGCCGAGCGTGCCGGCGCTGTGCAGCTGGATGTGCCCATCCGGGCAGCACATCCACCCCTGTTTCGATTTCGCCCCGGACAGCGGCGCCAGCCCGAAGGCCTGGTCGAAGCCGTCGGCGGCGGTTGCCGGGGCGGTGGCCAGCGCTGCCGTGATCAGCTCCCGGTCGGCTGCCGGCATCCCGTCCAGCACGTGCCGGTAGACGGTGACGATGTCGCGTGCCGAGACGACCGTCTCGCCCCACTGGGACGGGTCGGCGGGTGGGTGGGTCTCGCGCAGCCCGAGCTGCCGGGCGACCCTGGCGACTGCTTCGGGGCCGTCGAAGCGCACCCACAGCAGGTTCATGGCCTCGTCGTCGCTGGGCCCCAGCGCCCGCCGGAGCAACTTGAGGTCGGTCGGGCTCACCGGCAGCCCGGCGTGGCGGCGTTGCAACACGTCCACCGCCATGATGATCTTCACCAGCGAAGCCGAGTAGAACGGCTCGGCACCGGTCCGGCCTATTGCGCGTTCCCCGGTGGCCCGGTCGGCCACTGCGACGCCGAGGGTGGTGCCGGGCATGGGGACGACCAGCTCGTCGACGGCCGCCGTGGCTGCGACGGCGAGCCCGGTGGGCGCCACCTCCGCCTCGGAGCTGCGCTCGCCGATGGCGTAGGCCACCCCTGGTGTCGACTCGTGTGGTGCGACGTCGGCCGAGAGCGGCCCGCCCCCGGAGCGCAACCCGCTGGATCCGGCCGCGAGCAGCAGCACCGCTGCAGCAGCGGCCAGCAGCACCCGACGGCGCGCGCGGTGGCGCCGCAGGTCGTGGTGGGCGAGGTCGCGTAGCACCTGCCTCCGCCCGAGGGAGCGCGGCGAGGTCGTGACCGTGCCCGGGTTCCGGACCACACCCCACTCAGCGGTGGGCGAGTCACCGCCGTTCCTTCACCCGTGCAGGTGGGGCGCATCGTGTCCGAATCGTTATAAATCGGCCCGGGTGCCGGGCCCCGGCCCGGAATGTCCGGCATCACCGACCCGGCGCCGAATCGGTCAGCGCACCTCTGACGCGACACCGGCTGAGCTGAGCAGGTGGGGTGCCCATAGACTCCAGGCTCGTGACGTCGCCCGCCGGGGCGGCGCAGTAGTTCCATCGCGCCGCATGACGGGCCGTACTCCCCGTGGCCGGCGCACGCGCTCAAACTCCAGGAGGACGGATGTCCCGGCTCATCCTCGCCCAAGGGGCAGAGGGTCTCGAACTGAGCGGGGGCGACTACACCGTTGTGGGTGTCGTCGCCGTGGTCGCTCTGGCCGCCCTCGCGGTCGGTGGTGTGCTGATGCGGGAGGTGCTGGCAGCGTCGCCGGGCACCCCCAAGATGCAGGACATCGGCCGCGCGGTGCAGGAAGGTGCATCGGCTTACCTGAACCGGCAGTTCAAGACGCTGTCCGGCTTCGCCGTGGCCGTCTTCGCGCTGCTGTTCGCGTTGCCCGCATCGGACTTCGCCGAGCGCCTCGGCCGCTCGGTCTTCTTCCTCGTCGGCGCGCTGTTCTCGGCGCTGATCGGCTATCTGGGCATGTGGCTGTCCACCCGGGCCAACATCCGGGTCGCGGCCGCCGCAGGCGAGTCCGGCGGCCGGGAGAAGGCGATGCGGCTCGGGTTCCGTACCGGCGGCGTGGTGGGCATGGCCACCGTCGGCCTCGGCCTGTTCGGTGCCTCACTGGTGGTGCTGGTCTACGCCGGCCAGGCACCACGAGTGCTGGAGGGCTTCGGATTCGGTGCCGCGCTGCTCGCGATGTTCATGCGTGTCGGCGGCGGCATCTTCACCAAGGCCGCCGACGTCGGCGGCGACCTGGTGGGCAAGGTCGAGGCGGGCATCCCCGAGGACGACCCGCGCAACGCCGCCACCATCGCCGACAACGTCGGCGACAACGTGGGTGACTGCGCCGGGATGGCCGCCGACCTGTTCGAGTCCTACGCGGTGACGCTGGTCGCCGCGCTGATCCTGGGAACGGCCGCGTTCGGCCTGCAGGGCCTGCTGTTCCCGCTGATCGTGCCGGCGATAGGCGTCGTCACCGCCGTCATCGGCGTGTACATCACGAGGGCCCGTGCCGGCGAGCCGGGCCTCACCGCGATCAACCGCTCGTTCTACATCTCGGCGGTGATCTCGGCGGTGCTGTGCACCTTCGCGGCGTTCGTCTACCTGCCGAGCGACTTCTCCGGGCTGACCGGCGTGACCGAGATCGACGGGGTGCCCGTCGCCCAGGTCGCGGGCAACCCCGCGGTCGTCGCCGCTGTCGCCGTCATCATCGGGATCGTGCTGGCTGGCGTCATCCTCTGGCTGACGGGGTACTTCACAGGCACCGAACACCGTCCCGTCAAGGACGTGGGTCAGAGCTCGCTGACCGGTGCCGCCACGGTGATCCTGTCCGGCATCTCGATCGGGTTCGAGTCCGCCGTCTACACCGCCCTCGTGATCGGTACCGCGGTCTACGGGGCGTTCCTGCTGTCGGGCTCGGTGACCGTGGCGCTGTTCGCGGTCGCGCTGGCGGGTACCGGCCTGCTGACCACCGTCGGCGTCATCGTCGCGATGGACACCTTCGGCCCGGTGGCCGACAACGCCCAGGGCATCGCCGAGATGTCGGGTGACGTGCAGGGCGAGGGTGTCGACGTCCTCACCGAGCTCGACGCGGTGGGCAACACCACCAAGGCGATCACCAAGGGCATCGCGATCGCCACCGCGGTGCTGGCTGCGACGGCGCTGTTCGGCTCCTACCGCGACGCGATCCGCTCCGCGGCGGCCGACCTGAACCTCGCCGAGGCGTTCAACGTCTCGGCACCCAACGTGCTGGTCGGCGTCGCGATCGGTGCGGCCGTGGTGTTCATGTTCTCCGGGTTGTTGATCAACGCGGTGTCCCGTGCGGCAGGCGCCGTCGTCTACGAGGTGCGCAGGCAGTTCCGGGACAACCCCGGCATCATGGACGGCTCGGTGCGGCCGGAGTACGGCCGCGTGGTCGACATCTGCACCAAGGACTCGCTGCGCGAACTGGCCACGCCGGGCCTGCTCGCCGTGTTCGCACCCGTCGCCGTGGGCTTCGGTCTCGGCGTCGGCCCGCTGGCCGGATACCTGGCCGGGGCGATCGCCGTCGGAACCCTGATGGCGATCTTCCTGGCGAACTCCGGCGGTGCCTGGGA
>WHSY01000024.1:0-8204 GCA_009379815.1 Pseudonocardiaceae bacterium | reverse complement strand
AGGACGGCAACCACGGTGGTAAGGGCTCCGAGGCGCACTCGGCCACCGTCATCGGCGACACCGTCGGTGACCCGTTCAAGGACACCGCCGGCCCGGCCATCAACCCGCTGATCAAGGTGATGAACCTGGTCTCGGTGCTCATCGCCCCCGCGATCGTGACGTTCTCGGTGGGCGAGAGCGCCTCGCTCCCGGTACGCCTGACCATCGCGCTGATCGCGGCCGCCATCATCGTGGCCGCGGTGGTCGTGTCGAAGCGGCGGTCGACGTCGATCGCGGACAGCTCCCCGGCCGAGATCAGCGCCTGATCCGGCCGACCGCTCCGGTGGTTGAGCCGACCACTCCGGTGGTTGAGCCGCGAAGGGCACCTCCACTGCATCCGAAGCCGTGAAGGTGCCCTTCGCGGCTTCGCGCGGTGGGCCGAAGCCGTGGAGGTGCCCTTCGCGGCGGGACCGCGACGCTGCCGGCCGCAACCGGCCGGGTACCCGCTGCAACCGGCGCGCGGGGGTCGGGTACTTTCGCCGCACTATTCACCCGAAAGGACTCCCCGTGCACGCATCCGCCCGCCGGCGGCACCTTCCCGCCGTCGCCGCTTTCGCCCTCGCGCTGGCCGCTGCCGGTTGCGGCTCGCAGTCCGAGGACCCCTCCGCAGACGCGGAGCCCGTGGCCGCCGGCAAGCCCGTGGCCGAGCCGGTGCAGTGGGCGGGCACGTTCTGCGGGGGTCTGGGCGAGGTGGTGCGCAGCGCGCAGGCGATCGGTGCTCCCCCGTCCGACCCGCAGGCGCACAAGGCGGCCCTGCTGGACGTCGCCGACTCGCTGCAGCAGTCCCTGGACGCCACCGCGAGCAAGCTCTCGCAGCTCGGCGCTCCGGACGTGCCCGACGGCGCCCGTACACAGCAGATCGTGCTCGACTTCTTCGGCGCCGCGTCGGACGCCACGGCGGCGCAGCGCGAGCAGCTCGCCGCGCTGGACCCGCAGGGCTCCGACTTCGACGAGCGCCTCGGCGCCATCGTCAGCGACGGTGCCGCGGGCGAGCTCGACAGCCGGATGGCCGAGGTGACGAGCAAGCCCGAGCTCGCACCTGCCTTCCGATCCGCACCCGAGTGCCGGCAGATGGCCGGCGCGCCCCGCTGAGGCCCCGGCTGGTGACATGCGCAACGGAGCCATGATGATCCGACGCCCGCTCGCGGCCACGGCCATTCTCGCCATGCTGGTGACCGGATGCGGCGGGCAGCCCGCGCCACCGCAACCGCCGCCGAGCGCGTCCGCGGCTGCCTCCGGTGCCGACCCGGTGCGGTGGGCCGATGCCTACTGCAGCGGTATCGGCGGGGCCGTCGAGGCGGCACTCGGCCTCGCCGACCCCGGGGCGCGGATCGACAACGCTGCGAAGAAGCAGGCGTTGCTCGGCTACCTCGAGGCCGCGCAGGCCGCCTACCGGGAGGCTGCGACTCGGCTCGAGCAGCTCGGCCCGCCCGCCGTCGCGGCCGGACAGCAGCGCCAGCGCGCCGCACTGGAGTTCTACCGCGGCTCCCTTCGCGCGGTGCAGGACCAGGCCGAGCGGCTCGCCGCGCTCGATCCCGCCGCGCCGGACTTCGCGCAGCGCTTCGCCGAGATCGAGCGATCCGGGTTCGACGCCGGCCCGTTGCAACAGGAGCTCGACGCGCTGCGTACCGACCCGGCGCTGCAGGAGGCGTTGCAGCAGGCCGCTGCCTGCAAGGCGATCGAGCAGCGTCTGGGCGGCGGTGGTGCCGGTGGGAGCGGTGGTGCCGACGGGGGCTGAGCGACCGCCCGGCGCGGCGACGGGCCGAGCGTCGAACGCCCGTTCTACCCTGCTCGCCGTGGTCCAGCCGTCGTTGTTCTCCGAGCAGGCACGGGCACCGCGGCCTGCCGACCTGGCCGGTGTGCTGTGTGCCCAGGGCCAGGCACTGGGATTCGGACGGGGCGTCGCGGCCCGCCTGTCCGTGGTGGTCGACGAGCCGTGGCGAGCGGACGAGCTCGCGCGATCATGCGCGGTGCGGGACCTGGCTGCGGAACGGGGCAGCACCGACGAGGGCCATCCCGTGCTGCGCACCGCCTTCCTGGCCGAGCTGGCGCCACTGGCCGCCGCGTGGACCCGAGGTGCGGTCAAGGCGGTGCCGGCAGGGCTGCAGCTCGACGGCGCGATGCTGCGGCTGTGGGCGGTCACGGCCGGTGGGGGAGACGGCCGCGGTTACGTGCTGGGGCTCGACCCGCACGCGCACGGCACGCACGAACCGCTGGCGGCGGCGCTGGCGAGTGCAGGGCTCGCGGCCACCCTGATCGGCCCGCGCGGCGGCGGGCCGGCGCTCCGCATCACCGGCCGGCGCCGGGTCGCGCGGCTGGCCGAGCTGGTGGGAGAGGTCCCCGTGGCCGCCGCGCCGGCCTCGTGGCCGGCGTGATCGGACACCGCGACCCGAAACATGCCGGGTGCGCGGAATTGCCGGGACCTGTGCGACGCTGACTCTTCCCGTGGCTATCACCACGCAACGTTGTGCACACTGTGGTGGGACCGACACTGTGGTGGGGCCGGGGGAATGACTCTTCTCAGACATCAGCAAGGCAGGTCGAGCGTGGCAGGATCGAAGACGACAGCGAGTGCGGGCGGCAAGTCGGGCGGTCGCAAGCGAAGCACGAACGGCACGTCCAACGGTGTCGCGCGCCGGCTCGTGATCGTGGAATCCCCGGCCAAGGCCCGCAAGATCGCGTCATATCTCGGTTCCGAGTACGTCGTGGAGTCCTCCCGCGGCCACATCCGCGACCTGCCGCGCGGCGCCGCCGACGTCCCGGCGAAGTACAAGGGGCAGCCGTGGGCGCGGCTGGGCGTCGACGTCGACAACGCATTCGAGCCGCTCTACATCGTCACCCCCGACAAGAAGTCGACGGTCACCGAGCTCAAGGATGCGCTCAAGGGCGTCGACGAGCTCTACCTCGCCACTGACGGTGACCGCGAGGGCGAGGCCATCGCGTGGCACCTGATGCAGACGCTCAAGCCGAAGGTGCCGGTGCGGCGGATGGTGTTCCACGAGATCACCCAGAATGCGATCCAGGCGGCGGCGGCCAATCCCCGCGACCTCGACCAGGACCTCGTCGACGCCCAGGAGACCCGGCGGATCCTCGACCGGCTCTACGGCTACGAGGTGTCCCCGGTGCTGTGGAAGAAGGTGATGCCCAAGCTGTCGGCAGGCCGCGTGCAGTCGGTGGCCACCCGCATCATCGTGCAACGTGAGCGGGAGCGGATGGGGTTCGTCTCCGCCTCGTACTGGGACCTGCTGGCGACGATGGACGCCGGCGCCGACGCCACCCCCCGGACCTTCGGCGCGCGGCTGGTCGCGGTCGACGGCACCCGGGTCGCGACCGGCCGCGACTTCGGCACCGACGGCCGGCTCAAGGACGGCTCGAGCAGCGAGGTGCTGGTCGTCGACGGGCCATACGCCGGGCGGCTCGCCGAGGCGCTCGCCGACTCGCACCTGGCCGTGTCGAGCGTCGAGGAGAAGCCCTACACCCGGCGGCCGTACGCGCCGTTCATGACGTCGACGCTGCAGCAGGAGGCGGGGCGCAAGCTGCGGTTCTCCGCCGAGCGGACGATGCGCACGGCGCAGCGGCTCTACGAGAACGGCTACATCACCTACATGCGGACCGACTCCACGACGCTGTCGGAGTCGGCGATCGCGGCGGCACGCACCCAGGCCCGCGAGCTCTACGGCGATCGGTACCTGCACGACGGTCCGCGGCAGTACACCCGCAAGGTCAAGAACGCGCAGGAGGCGCACGAGGCGATCCGTCCGGCAGGGGAGACCTTCCGCACGCCGGGCGAGCTCGCGGGTGACTTCGATGGCGACGAGTTCCGGCTCTACGAGCTGATCTGGCAGCGCACCGTGGCATCGCAGATGGCCGATGCACGCGGAACGACGGTCAGTGTGCGGATCACCGGTACGGCGGCCACCGGGGAGGAGTGCACGTTCGCCGCGTCCGGTCGCACCATCACCTTCGCCGGATTCCTCAAGGCCTACGTGGAGACCGTCGACGAGGAGGCGGGCGGCGAGGCCGATGACGCGGAGCGCCGGCTGCCCCGGCTGTCGGAGGGCCAGGGCATCACCGCCGCGGAGCTGTCGCCGGACGGGCACTCCACCAACCCGCCGCCGCGCTACACCGAAGCGAGCCTGGTCAAGGCTCTCGAGGAGCTGGGCATCGGGCGGCCGTCGACCTACGCGTCGATCATCAACACCATCCAGGACCGTGGCTACGTGTGGAAGCGCGGGTCGGCGCTGGTGCCGTCGTGGGTGGCCTTCGCGGTGGTGGGGCTGCTCGAGCAGCACTTCGGGCGGCTGGTGGACTACGACTTCACCGCGACCATGGAGGACGAACTCGACGGCATCGCCGCCGGCTCGCAGCGTCGAACCGACTGGCTCTCGGGCTTCTACTTCGGTGCCGACCAGGGCAGCACCAAGTCCGTCGCGCGCTCCGGCGGCCTCAAGAAGCTGGTGGGGGTCAACCTCGAGGAGATCGACGCACGCGAGATCAACTCGATCCCGCTGTTCACCGGCGAGGACGGGCGCGACGTCGTGGTGCGGGTCGGGCGCTACGGGCCGTACCTGGAACGGCAGAGCGACGGCGACGCGGAATCGCAGCGGGCGAACCTGCCCGAGGACCTGCCACCCGATGAGCTCACTGCCGAGATCGCGGAGAAGCTCTTCGCCACCCCGCTGGAAGGGCGCTCGCTGGGGACCGACCCGGTGACCGGGCACGAGATCCTGGCCAAGGACGGTCGCTTCGGGCCCTACGTCACCGAGGTGCTGCCCGATCCGGACCCCGACAAGAGCACAACCAAGAACACGACCAAGGACAAGAAGGTCAAGCCGCGCACCGCTTCGCTGTTCAAGTCCATGTCGCTGGATTCGGTGATGCTCGACGACGCGCTGCGGCTGCTCTCGCTGCCGCGGGTGGTCGGCACCGACCCCGAGACGGGCGAGGAGATCACCGCACAGAACGGCCGCTACGGCCCCTATCTCAAGCGCGGTAGCGACTCCCGATCGCTGACCGGCGAGGAGCAGATCTTCACCGTGACCCTCGACGAGGCACTCAAGATCTACGCCGAGCCCAAGCGCCAGGGGCGGCAGGCTGCGGCCAAGCCGCCGCTGCGCGAGCTCGGCACCGACCCGGTGTCGGGCAACACCATGATCGTCAAGGACGGCCGCTTCGGCCCCTACGTCACCGACGGTGAGGGCGTCAACGCCTCGCTGCGCACCGGCGACGCCGTCGAGGCGCTGTCCGACGACCGCGCGGCCGAGCTGCTCGCCGAGAAGCGCGCCAAGGGCCCGGCGCCCAAGCGCGGCGGCCGCCGCAAGACGTCCACCCGCTCGTGATCGACCGTCGGACCCGCTGACTACGCTGTGAGCCCGGGCGGTACCGACGCAGCAGGGGGTGCGGGTCAGATGGAGGCAGCCGGACTCGAGTCTGCCTCCTCGCTGCGGCGGGTGCGCGAGGTGCTGGCGATCCCGGCGTTTCGCAGGCTGTGGGGCGTCACCGCGGTCTGCGCAGTCGGTGACTGGCTGTCGCTGCTCGCGCTCTCGGCGCTGGCCACGCAGCTGACCGAGGGGTACCAGGCAGCCAGCTTCGCCCTCGGTGGTGTGGTCGCCACCAAGCTGCTGCCGTCGATGCTGCTCGGCCCGCTCGCGGGGACGCTGGCCGACAAGCTCGACCGGCGGCGGGTGATGGTGACCTGTGACGTGCTGCGAGCCACGCTGTTCCTGTCGATCCCGCTCGTGGGGTCGCTGGTATGGCTGTTCGTCGCGATCTTCCTCATCGAGATCTGCACCATGTTCTGGATCCCGGCCAAGGACGCCGCCATCCCGAACCTGCTGCGACGCCGCGATCAGATCGAGACCGCGAACCAGCTCAGCCTCGTGATGACCTATGGCGTCGCGGTGCTCACCGCGTCGGCGCTGTTCAGCGCGCTGTCCGCGGGACCCGCGCTCGGCTATCCCACCCTGCTGCCCGCCGGCCCGATCGAGTCCGCCTACGTCGCGCTGACCCTCAACGGCCTCGGCTACGCGGTCTGCGCCCTGATCGTCGCGGTCGTGATCCCGGAGATCTCGGGTCGCGCGACCGGCCCGCAGGCATCGTCCGCCGGTGTGCTGGCGATGCTGCGGGACGGGTTCGCCTTCGTCGGCGGCACACCGCTGGTGCGCGGGCTGGTCACCGGGATCGTGGGCGCGTTCGTGGCCGGCGGCGCCGTCATCGCCTGCGCCCGGCTGTATGCCACCAGCCTCGGCGGGGGCAACGCCGCGTACGGCCTGCTGTTCGCGGCGATGTTCACCGGGGTGGGACTTGGGATGATGGTGGCGCCGCGAGCCGCGCTGCGGGTGGCGCACCGCAGGTTGTTCGGCCTGGCCATCGTCGTGGCAGGGCTCGGGCTGGTCCCGGTCGCGCTGGCCCCGCTGCTCGGGCTCGCCCTGGTCGCGGTGACCCTGGTGGGCTGCGGGGCCGGTGTCGCGTTCCTCACCGGCCTGACGATCATCGGCGCGGAGGTCGCCGACTCGCATCGTGGCCGGACCATCGCCTTCGTGCAGTCGATAGTGCGGGTCGACCTGCTCGCGTCGATGGCGGTCGTGCCGGTGGCCGTGGGGCTGGTCGGTAAGCGCAGCGTCGAGCTGTTCGGGGAGCCGGTGGTGATCGACGGCACCAGGGTCGTGCTGCTGGCCGCGGGTCTGGTGGCCGCCGGCGTCGGGCTGGTGGCGTACCGGCAGATGGACGACCGGCACGCCGAGTCGCACGCCGCGGGAGGTGCGGTGTGAACGTCTGGGATGCGGTGGTCGGTCAGGACGAGGCGGTGCGGGTGTTGCACGCTGCGGCCGTGGCGGGCACATCCGACGATGCCGGCGGCGCCATGACCCACGCCTGGCTGTTCACCGGTCCCCCGGGCAGCGGGCGGTCGGTGGCCGCCCGGGCGTTCGCGGCGGCGCTGCAGTGCACCGACCCCGCTGCCGGTCCGGGCTGCGGGCACTGCGCGGGGTGCCACACCGTGCTCGCAGGGACGCACGCCGACGTCCGCGAGGTCGTCCCCGAGGGGTTGTCGATCGGGGTCAAGGACATGCGGGACCTCGTCGCGGGGGCGGCCCGGCGCCCGTCGACCGGCCGCTGGCAGGTGCTGCTGATCGAGGACGCCGACCGGCTGACCGAGGGGGCGGGCAACGCGCTGCTGCGGGCGGTGGAGGAGCCACCGCCGCGCACGGTGTTCCTGCTCTGCGCGCCGTCGGACCATCCCGACGACATCGCGGTGACGCTGCGCTCCCGGTGCCGCGGGGTCGCGCTGCGCACCCCACCCGCGCAGGCGATCGCCGGGGTGCTGGCGCGCCGTGACGGCCTCGACCGGGACACCGCTGCCTGGGCCGCATCGGTCAGCGGCGGGCATGTCGGCCGCGCCCGCCGGCTGGCCACCGATGCCGACGCGCGGTCGCGGCGCGAGGCG
The DNA here is from genome assembly GCA_009379815.1 of Pseudonocardiaceae bacterium. Lineage (GTDB taxonomy): Bacteria > Actinomycetota > Actinomycetes > Mycobacteriales > Pseudonocardiaceae > WHSY01. Next base: position 721 of record WHSY01000024.1, on the reverse strand, counting down.
GTGCTGCGGATGCCGATGGCGCTGCGCACGCAAGGTGACGTGTTCGCGCTCGCCGACGAGCTTGTCGCGGCGGCGGAGGCCGAGGCCACCGGGCTGACCGCTGGCCGCGACGCCGCGGAGACCGAGGAGCTCGAGACCGCCCTGGGTGGTGGCGGCACGGGCCGCGGGGCGGCGGCGGCCGCCCGGGGCGCCAAGGGTGCGATCAAGGACCTGGAGAAGCGGCAGAAGTCCCGCGCCACCCGCAGCCAACGTGATGCCCTGGACCGTGCCCTGGTCGACCTCGCGGGCTTCTACCGCGACGCGCTGGCCAGCGCATGGCGCGCCCCGGTGGCGCTGACCCACCCGGACCGCAACGCCGACGTCGCCACCGCCGCCGCGAAGTGGTCCCCGGAGTCGCTGCTGCGCCGGCTGGAGGCGGTGTTGGCCTGCCGGGAGGCGCTCGAGCTCAACGTCAAGCCCCGCATCGCCGTGGAAGCGATGGCCAGCGCACTGCAGCAGGGCTGACGCCGGCGGCTACACTGTCTCCTGCTGCGCGCAGCGCTGCCGCCTTAGCTCAGTCGGACAGAGCGGCTCACTCGTAATGAGCAGGTCGGGGGTTCGATTCCCCCAGGCGGCTCCACCTCTGAGCTGCGAGTTTCCGGTAAGCGGAAGCCCGCGGCCAGGTGGGGGTAGCAGTTGTAGTAGCAGTTTCCGGCGTTCACTCGTCCCACAGCGCGGCTCC
>WHSY01000249.1 GCA_009379815.1 Pseudonocardiaceae bacterium | reverse complement strand
ATAAGTGACTATGAGAGTTCGGGCCGATACCACCAGGTGCGAGGGTTATGCCAACTGCGTGATCGCGGCACCCGATGTCTTCTCACTGGACGACGACTTCATCGTCGAGGTCCTCGACGAGCGGCCGGACGACGGCCAGCGTGCCGCGGTGGAGGAGGCAGTGGACAGCTGCCCGACGGCCGCGCTGTCCATCGAGGGCGACTGACCGCCGTGATCGCATCGTCGCACGGTCGTACCGTCCTCATCGTGGGAGCCGGCTTGGGGGGTGCTCGCACAGCCAAGCAGTTGCGCGCCGCCGGATTCGACGAGCGGATCACCCTCGTCGGGTCGGAGACGCACCCACCGTACGACCGGCCACCGCTCTCCAAGCAGGTACTGGCCGGGAAGTGGCCACCGGAACGCACCCAGCTGCTGAGCGAGCCGGACGTCGCGGAACTGGATCTTGACCTCCGGCTCGGTGCTGGTGTCGCGTCCATCGACGGGAGCGAGGTGCTCCTCGAGACCGGGGATCGAATCGGTTTCGATGACCTCGTTATCGCCTCCGGCGTCTCCGCCCGCACACTTCCCGGGCAACCGAGTCACGCCGCATTACACGTCCTTCGGACACTGGACGACTGCCTGCGGCTACGCGAGCACCTGACGGCTGCCCGTTCGCTGCTGATCGTCGGCGGTGGTTTCATCGGCGCGGAGGTCGCAGCGGTCGCGCGAACCCAAGGCATCGACGTCACCATGGTGGAGGCTCTCCCGCTGCCGCTTGCCCGGGTGCTCGGTGCGACCGTCGCCCGGCAGTGCGCCGATCTGCATCGTGACAACGGCGTACGCATCGTCGGCAACGCGACGATCGAGCAGTTCGTCGCCACCAACGGTGCTGCCGGTGTGGTGCTGGCCGCCGGGGAAACCATCGAAGCCGACTGTGTCCTCGTCGGGGTGGGAACCGTTCTCAACACGGCCTGG
>WHSY01000248.1 GCA_009379815.1 Pseudonocardiaceae bacterium | reverse complement strand
TGGACCCGTATACCGAACTGCACATCTATTGCGGGAAGGGTGGGCAGGACTGGCGACCGTTTGCCAAGATCGCGCACCGCTGCGGGTTCGGTGCGCGCACCGAAGTCGTCCAACAACTCCGCGACGACCTACGGGCGTTGAGGGACGACATGAACAACCGGTACGACCGGATGGCCACGTTGCCCACCGATGTATGCCCCGACGCCCGGATCACCCCACGGCTGGCCCGGAACAAGAGCCTGCGGCTACATCCGGTCGTGATCGAGATCGACGAGTGCCAGCGGTACTTCGAGGACCCCACCTTCGGCGAGGAGATCGTGTCGCGGTTGACCGAGCTGGCCAAGGTCGGACCTGCCGTTGGCGTCATCCTGATCCTCGCCACCCAGAAACCCGACGCGGACTCCGTGCCGACCAGGCTGCGCGATGTCATCGGAACCCGGTTCGCGTTGAAGACGATGACCTACCAGTCATCCGAAGCGGTGCTCGGGGCCGGCTCCTACAGCGCCGGGTACGACGCGTCGAGGTTTCAACGGGCGCACAAGGGCGTGGGCTGGCTGCTCGGCGCAGACGACACCGGCGAGGTCGATGAGGCCGTCACGGTGCGCACATTCATGGCGATTGCCGCCGACGTGGAACGCGTCATCGAACAGGCCCACGCCGCCCGCGTGGCAGCCGGGACCCTCACCGGAGTGGCAGCCGGAGACGAACCAGCCGAGATAGAGCCCGCCAACGTGCTCGCTGACGTGCTCAGTGTCTTCGCGCCCGGTGAGGACAAGTTGTGGTCCGAACGCATCCTCGACCGACTAGCGGCGCTGCGGCCAAGCCACTACCACGGCTGGACGGCTCCTCACTTGGCAATGGCGCTCAGGCAGTACGGCGTCTCCACCCAGCAGGTCTGGGACACCACCGACGACGGCACCCAAGCCAATCGGCGCGGCATCGCACGCGCCGACATCGAGACC
>WHSY01000247.1 GCA_009379815.1 Pseudonocardiaceae bacterium | reverse complement strand
CAGGTAGGCGACAGCGGTGGCGATGGCGACCGTGCCGACAGTCGCGGACAGCAGTCGGCCGTTGAGGCGGTGTTGCAGGCTGGCGCCTGCGAGGCCGCCGAGCAGGCCACCAAGGACCACAACGCGACGATGCTCACCATTGCAGTCGCCTATGACGGGCGTGAGGAACTTGTCGATGCCCTTCGGTCGATCCTGCGCTCCAAAATCGCCGACGCGGGCGACCCTGTGGCCGCGATCGACGAGATCTCGACCGAAACCATCGCCCAGCATCTCTACCTGCCCGACCTTCCGGATCCGGACCTGGTCATCCGTACCAGCGGAGAGTTGCGCCTCTCCGGCTTCCTGCTCTGGCAGAGCGCCTACAGTGAATTTTACTTTACCGAGATCGATTGGCCCGAGTTCCGCAAGATCGACTTCCTGCGCGCCGTGCGGGCCTATCAGCAGCGCCGGCGCCGCTTTGGCTTGTAGAATGCCAGGGCTGTTTCCGCGGTTGCGCGCACTCTTTTAAAGCTTTGACCTGCACTCGATTTTAGGTCCAGCATGGCTCGTATCCCCTGTCGGCGGAAGCCTTGCGTCAGTGCCAAAGGAGGCGGTTGATGGACACACCGTTCGAGAACCCGAATGCGTCCGAAAGCCCGAATGCGTCCGGGAGCCGGAATGCCGTTCGCTACGATGTCGGAGATCACGAAGACCGGCCCTGGGGCAACTGGCGCGTGGTCGACGTCGCTCCCAGCTTCATCACCAAGCGGGTTGAAGTGAAGCCGGGACACCGGTTATCGCTGCAGATCCATAGGTATCGATCCGAGCACTGGGTGATCGTCGCAGGCAGCGGCGAGGCGACCGTGGGCGAGGAGAAGACCGCCGTCGGCCCGGGGGACTACGTGGAGATCCCTTGCGGCGCGAAGCACCGCATCCAAAGCATAGGTGCCGGACTTCTCGTATTCGTCGAAGTGCAGTTCGGGGATATCC
>WHSY01000246.1 GCA_009379815.1 Pseudonocardiaceae bacterium | reverse complement strand
GAAGCCGAGCCGGTGGCGCGCGCGCTGAGGGGTATTCTCGCCTCGGCACCCGCGGGGAGCAGGCTGCGGGTCGACGTCGATCCCCGCTGAGATCAAGCGATCCTGCGGGCCGACCGGACACGACCGAAAGGACGAAGCCGAGAGCATGGCGGTGCTGACCATCAGGACGTTCGGCGACCCCGTCCTTCGTCAGAAGGCGCGCCCGGTTGAGGACGTCGGCGACGTCCAGCGAAGGCTGTCCGAGGACATGCTGGAGACGATGCGAGTGGCGCCCGGCGTGGGCCTGGCCGGACCTCAGGTCGGAGTGCTCGAGCGCATCTTCACCTGGGAGGTAGAGGACGAGTTCGGCACCATCGTCAACCCGGTGATTACCAAGCGCTCCCGCCGCATGTTCACCGACGAGGAGGGCTGCCTCAGCTTGCCCGGGCTGGTATACCCGGTCGAGCGACACCTGAAGGTGAGCGTCGAGGGCCTGGACGAGAACGGAGACCGGGTTGAGTTCGACGCCGAGGAGCACCTCGCTCGGGTCTTTCAGCACGAGATCGATCATCTCGACGGCGTGCTGTTCATCGATCGTCTGCCGGACGATCTGAGACGGGAGGCCCGGCGGATCCTCGCCGACCAGGCGCTCGGTCTTCCTCTGCCCCGCTCGAACCACGTCCGGACGCGCGTGCCGACCGAGGAGACTCTCTGAGATTCGCGGCTCGGACCCGCCGGGCCCCCGGATGAGAACCGTCTTCTTCGGAACCCCTCAGTGGGCGGTGCCGAGCCTCGAAGCCCTGCTCGCCTCCGACCTCGAGCTCGCGGCGGAGTGCGCACCCGGTTTCGCCGTCGAGACCGCAGCCGACGGCGTCAGCGAGTTCTTCGTCAACCTCTGGAAGGCACGTTCTTGGCGCTGGGACATCGGCAAGTTGCGCGGTGACGGTGAGACGATCCGCTTGCGCAGCAGCAACACCTCTGACGAATGGAC
>WHSY01000245.1 GCA_009379815.1 Pseudonocardiaceae bacterium | reverse complement strand
CGAAGGTGAGCAGGTCGAAGACCTCGGTCGCTAGGTACCCGGTGGTCCCGCGATCCACCTGCTTTCGGCGCAGGATTCTGGCTTCGGCCAGCTCTTCGAGGGCGGCGCGTGCGGCGGGAAACGACACACCCAACGCTCGCTGCGTTGTCCTCGCTGTTGCCACCGGCAGCTCCGGAAGAATCTCGACCAACTTGGCTTGCGCGGAATCAGCGCGAGGTAAGGCCCGGCGCCCTTGGCTTGTGCGATAGTCAGCCAGACGGTCGTGCCATTGGTCGGTCAGCGTCGCGATGTTATCGCTGAACAGTTCCGCCTGCTGAGCTGCGATAACCGCGGCGTCGAAAGCGAGGGACAACCACTTGGACACGCGGTCGCGAGCTGCGGCTCCACCCGGGGCACCGACGTGCCGGTAGGAGTTGAGGCCGCCGATGTACTCGCGCGAGCGAGTCAGGAAAACCAGGCTGATCGGTAGCAGTGCAGCCGGAGTGAGTCCCCGTCGCACCAGAACGGTGTGAATGAGGGCCCGGCCGACTCGACCATTGCCATCGGCGTAGGGGTGGATGGTCTCGAACTGGGCATGCGCCATCGCCGCTTGCACGAGTGGCCCGTGCACACTGCCGCTGAGGTAATCGCAGAGGTCGGCCATCAGCGCAGGCACTCGCTCCGGCGGCGGTGGCACGAATTCGGCGTCAATGGGATTCCAGTCGTTGCCCCCTATCCAGTTCTGCACCGTCCGTAGTCCTTGGTGCCTCTCCGTGGGCAGCAGTGCTCGATGCAGGCGGTTCACGGCGGCGATGTCGATGACGTCAGCCTGGGCCAGTTCGGTAGCCGCCTGACGCAAAGCGGTGATGTTGTTGGCCACCAGGGCTGCGTTGGTTGTGAAACCGGACTTGACGGAGACCTCGGTACTCGCGAGTTCGGCTAGGGCGACCTGCTGCGGTGACACTCGCAAGCCCTCGATCTTCGAGGATGCG
>WHSY01000244.1:511-972 GCA_009379815.1 Pseudonocardiaceae bacterium | reverse complement strand
AGGACGTCGAGGGCGCCGAAGGTCTCCTTCGCCAGGTTGACCGCCGCCACCGTCTGCTCCATCGAAGTGGCATCGCCGGGGGAGACCGCACAGTCCGGCAATTCTGTTCGGAGCGCACCACATTTGTCCCGGTCGATGTCCATGACCGCGACGCGGGCACCTTCGCGGTCGTAGGCGCGTGCGACCGCCCGGCCGATACCGGATCCGGCACCGATGACCAGGGCGGACTTGCCCTCGAGTAGATCCACCTCAGTCGTCCTCCTCCGGCCCGAATGGTGTGCGCAGCATCGCGGAGAAGGTGTCCGAGTCCTGCCAGGTGAGGCATTCCAGCTCCAGCGGGCATAACAGGATCTCCCGGCCGGCCTTGGCATCGCGCACGCGCAGGCGCATCCCGTTGCGAGTGCGTACCGTGCTGACGTGCACCTCGGAGAACTCGTTGGCGATCACCAGCGGATCATCCA
>WHSY01000244.1:0-501 GCA_009379815.1 Pseudonocardiaceae bacterium | reverse complement strand
TGGGTGCGCAGCACCGACTCATCCACCTGGATTTCGCGTCTGGCCAGCAACAGTTGACCACTGGAGTCATGCCTCATCAGGTCCGTGCGCCCGGCGGACACGAGGTCCGCGTCGCGGATGTCGCCCCGGCTGCGGAAAACCAGCACGGCGGACTCCACTCGCAGGTGATCGTCTTGGAACGCGAAGGTCCGTACGTTGGAGACGTGATGCCGCAGGCGCGATGGGGGGTCCTCGGTCCACGCGTGCTCGGTGGCGAACCGTTCGACGCGCTTACGCAGCGAGTACAGATCTTCGTCGAAATGGCTCATGCCCGCCAACGTGTCGAAGCCTGCGTTCCTGGCGGTGGTGACCCGCACCGGCATCAGGTAGCGGACGTCGTCCGTCATCAGCCCAAGCCAGCGGACGTAGTCCTGCCGATCGAGTAGCGACGCCTCTTCCACGAGCCACTGCCAAGCTCGCAGGTGCCGTTCGTCGCTGTAGGGGAGCAGCCGATACCCCTCC
>WHSY01000243.1 GCA_009379815.1 Pseudonocardiaceae bacterium | reverse complement strand
TCACCGCAGCGCGACGTGATCCATGCGTGCTCATGATCTTCTCCCGTCTGGAGGGGCTCTTCACCTCAACCCAGACCGAGAAGCCACCCGATCACAAGCCCGGATTATGCCGACTACACGACCGCGCTACCCCCGCTGACCAGCGCCTTCACCCCCACGGTCGGCATAATCCAGCGGTCAGCATAAGCCGACGACTTCGTGATCTTGGTGCATGGTTCGCGTGAGGACACCGAAGCGCTACGCGAAGACGTCGCCAGCGTGTTGGCCCCGATGGGACTGCGGCTGTCACCGGCCAAGACCCCAAACTGCCGCAAGCGCTGCCGCGCTACCTGCCAGTCGACGTCGACCGCAGGCTCACCGAGGTGCTCACCCAGCGACCGGGCAACGAGCTCGCCGCGGCCTCCTTGCGACTGCAACGATCCTGCGGGCTGCGCATCGGAGAGCTGCTCGACCTCGAGCTGGACTGCGTGCACGAAGTGCCAGACCACGGCAGCTGGCTGAAGATACCGCTCGGCAAGCTGGAAACCGAGCGGATGGTCCCACTCGATGAAGAGATCCTCGCACTGATCGATCACATCATCGAGATCCGCTGCCACGGCCGCCCGATGCCGCACCCGCGTTACCGGCGCTCCGCGCAGTTCCTGTTCACCCACCACGGCCGACGACTCTCCCAACGCGCGGTCCGCGACGAACTCGACCGGGCCGCGGAGGCCGGCCGATGACGTGCCGCGGTCTGCTGAGGGACCGCCGCAACGACGAGGCGGCCACGGCGTGTAGCAGTTGAAGAGACAGCCGTGCGACGTTGCCCGTACCGTCGACGTGTGACGGAGAACGCAGGTCGAGTGCTCGTCGTCGACGACGACCCGGTCATCCGGCAGCTCGTCGCGGTGAACCTCGAGCTCGAGGGCTTCGACGTGGTCGAGGCGGGAGACGGCGAGGAGGCCATCGCCCGCGCCGTGGAGACGCAGCCCGACGTCATCAC
>WHSY01000242.1 GCA_009379815.1 Pseudonocardiaceae bacterium | reverse complement strand
ATCTCGGAGAGCACCCGCAGCCAGTAGCGGGCTCCTTCCCCGTCGCCGTGTTCGCCGGCCCACAGGCCGAGGATGTCGCGCTCGCCGTCGACGGTGACGGCCAGCGCGAGGTAGATCGGCCGGTTGGCGACCTCCCCGTCGCGGATCTTGACGTTGATGCAGTCGATGAAGATCACCGGATACACCGGGTCCAGCGGCCGGTTCTGCCACTCGGCCATGCCCTCGATCACCCGGTCGGTGATCGCCGAGATGGTCTGCTTGGACACCTGAGCGTCATACACCTCGGCCAGGTGCGCGGCTATCTCACCGTGGGTCAGACCTTTGGCCGACAGCGAAATCACCAGATCATCCATCCCGGACAGCCGACGCTGCCGCTTTCTGATCAGCTGCGGGGTGAAACTGCCATCCCGATCGCGCGGCACCGCGATCTCCACTGGACCGGCCTCGCTCACAACCGTCTTGCCGCGCACCCCATTACGCGAGTTGCCACCATTGCGGCCGGCCACATCGTGCTTGGAATAGCCGAGATGGTCCTCCATCTCGGTCTCCAGCGCCGACTCCACCACCGTCTTGGTCAGCCGGGCCAGCAGCCCACCCTCACCGAACAGCTGCAGCCCCTCGGCGCGAGCACGATCGGCCAGCTGCTCGATCAGCTGCTCATCCACCCCATCCACCGCATCCTCCGCCACGATGGTCGATTCCAGCTCTTCTTCGGTCTTCACATCAGTCACAGATGTCTCCAATTTCCTCAGGAGTTACACCGAAGAAATTACAGTCCCCTAGAGAACGATGGACGCCGTTGTAGTGCGCTCGGGTGGCGGCGAGTTCGGCGCGGAGGGTGGCGGGGTCGCGGATGGTGAGCAGGTGCGGGTAGTCGATCTTGACGTGGCCGTTGAGGCTCTCGATCCAGGCCTGGTCGGTTGGGGTGCCGGGGCGTCCGAAGTGCTGGGCGATCGCGCACATCGCCAGGAACTCCCGAGTC
>WHSY01000241.1 GCA_009379815.1 Pseudonocardiaceae bacterium | reverse complement strand
CACGATCACCATCGTCGGGAACCTCACCGCCGACCCCGAACTGCGGTTCACCGCCGTCTCCCTCGGGTTCGCGATTTCTGAAGTGGTGCCTGGCTGGAACCGACGGGTGGCTGCGTAGTGCTGAGGTTAGTTGTGCCCTTCGGTTGGCGAACCCGAGGGTTCGTTGACGACGTCGGCGTAGCGTTGCGCGCCGATGACGGACAGGCCGAACAGGTCGCAGAGGCGGCGGATGTCGCCGTCGCTGGTGATGGCCTCGTACAGGATGCGGTCTTCGCGGACGGCTTGGGCGGAGGCGCCGATGGTGTGGTTGATCCAGCCATGGCTGACCGGGCCGAGTCGTCCGGCGGTGCGGGCGTTGATGAACAGGTGCGGGTTGGCGGTGTTCGGCCACCGGTTCGCGCGGTGGTCGAGCCACGCGGCAAGACGCTGTCTGACGGGCTCGGCGAGCACGATGGTGTGGCTGGGCAGGTACAACCGCCCGTCGCGCACGTCGGTGAGCTTGAGCGCACGGACCTCTCCTGGACGTGGCGCGTGGAAGGCGAACAGCGCGGCCAACGCCGCCCGCGCGGGATCGCTGGAGTTGAGGCTGTCCTGGACGATGGTCAGGTTCATCGGCAGCGGCTGCCGCGTCTCCGGTCGTCCGGTGCGGATGCGGGTGGTCGGGTTGACGAAGACGACCCGCCGCGCCTTCAGCACGGTGAACAGCGACTTCAGAGCCTGCCCGACCAGTGCGCGCGGACTGCCCGAGGCGGGCAGCGCAGTCTTGATGTCGTCACGGGTGATCTCGCGCAGCGACCGGTGTCCGGCGGCTGCCCAGTCGCGCAGCACCGGGAGTGCGGAGCGGACACGCCAGCGGATGGTGGTGCGGGACCGTGGGCGGGAGCGCGGCGCGCTGGTGCTGCCGTCGCGGAGGACCTCGAACCAGGTCCGCACTTCGCTGGCCATCGGTTCGGGCAGGCCCTCGACCTGGCCGGCGAACCAGGC
>WHSY01000240.1 GCA_009379815.1 Pseudonocardiaceae bacterium | reverse complement strand
GACCTCCGGTGTCGACAGCCAGTACGGGATCGGGGTCCACGCCTGCTCGGGAATCGACTCGATCGCCGCCAGGATCTTGCGGTCGGCGCGGGCGGTGACCGAAAACCGCACCCCCAACTTGCGGGCGGTGGTCAGCACCGCGCGGGAGTAAAACGCCGAGTCCGCCCGCACCGTCAGCGCCCCGGTCGCGCCGGCGCCGCGCAGCCGGCTGATGGTCTCGGTCAGAAACGACTTGGCGCCGCGCGCGGCGCCGGCCGACCCACCGCGCAACCGCGAGAAGATCACCTGCCCGGTCTCGGGCAGGGTCGCCAGCTGCGGGTGATAGCCCCGGACCTTGGTGTAACCGAACGCGGCACCCTGCTTGCCGCGGCCATAGACCTCGCAGATCGTGGAGTCCAGATCCACGGTCAGCGGCCCAGCCGGATCGGCCGGGCCGGCGCCGGCGGCCCACAACCGGGCCAGCAGCCCGCGGGACACAGCGTCGAGCTCACGCACATTGGACCACTTGAACGCCCGCAGCCAGGTCCCGATCGTCGAGGGTGCCCTCGTGTCGTCGAACAGCTCACCAGCCGCCCCGGCCCGCAGCAGGTCGGTGTCATCGACCGAGTCGCCCCCGGCCAGCATCGACCCGATCACCGTCAGCGCCTTGGCCCCACTGTGGGCGCCGTGCCGGGCCAAACCCACCCGCGCCTCGACCAGCCCGGCCAGCCCCACCTTCTGCGCCAACGCGGCCGCCGGCAACAGCCCCGCGGCCGACACGAGATTCGCCTCATCACAGGTGACCGAAACCCTGGACAGATCGTGCGATGCTTGCACTTGTCAGATGCCTCCTCGGCCGGGCTGATGTTGTTCGTCGCAAGACACATCATCCCTGCTCAGGAGGCATTTGATCTTTCAGGCGCGCCGAGCCAACCTAAACCTGTCGGTGGATCCGGGCTTAAGCGCCACCGCCAGCTCCAACACCTCCGTCGGGGTCTGCGGCACCACCCTG
>WHSY01000023.1:6864-56870 GCA_009379815.1 Pseudonocardiaceae bacterium | reverse complement strand
GCATCGGGGTCCTGGCTCAAGGTCAAGCTCACCACTGGCCTCGCCTTCACGCTCGGCACCGACATCCGCAGGCTACTGCCACCCGTCACTGCGTGTCGCATCGGCCAGGTGCGTCGGCAGGTGCTCAGACGTCGACGCCGACCAATCCCATCAGCTCGGTGCGCCAGTCCTGGTAGCTCGTGTCATCCGATCGTCGGTGCTGCTCGAGACGGTCGGCCGGCCGATTGCGCGGTGGCCGACACGCGGCAGGCCGTCACGCGGATGGCGTGACGGCCTGCCGTGGTCTCGATCGCGCCGCTGCGGCGCGGCGCGGTCAGCTCTTCTTGCCGTTGGTGCCGCCCCGGCCGGTGGCATCCGCGGTCGCCGGGGTGGTCGCGGCCAGCAGGCTCTTGGTGAACTCCCGCTGGGTAGCCAGCATCTGCTCGGCGAAGTCGAACATGTTGTCGACCACCTCGTCGGTGCGGGGCAGCTTGGCCTGACCGACCGGAACCGTGCCGGCCAGCTTCTGCATGTTGTCCGCCCAGCCCTGCAGTGCGGTGGTCATCGCATCCTGGCCACGGCGAGCGGCATCGGTGAACTGCTCCTGCGGAGTGGTCATCGCCCTTCCTTCCTGCTACGGCTTTCCCCTTGCTCACCAAAGTACGCAGCAGTGTTAACTATGTCAAGCACACAGCACAGCTCAGCGATCGGTGCCGGTGACGAAGCTCCGATACACGCCGAGCAGGGCCTCGCGCTGGCTGTCGGTCAGCCGCGGGTCCGTCCGGATGCTCTCCTCGGTCCCGCCGGCATGCTCGTCACCGGACGTGGCGGCGTCACCGGCGCCACCGGCGTCACCGGCGTCGGTGGCGTCACCGGCGTCGGGTTCGGCCCATCCGGCCTGCGCGAGCAGCTGCTCGGTAGACAGGCCCAGCGCGCCGGAGATCGCGCGCAGCACGGTCAGCGACGGCTGGTGCAGCCCGCGCTCCACCTGGCTGAGGTAGGCGTTGGAGACACGGGTCAGCGCCGCCATCTCCCGCAATGACAGGTCGGCCAGCCGGCGCTGGGCCCGGATGAAGGTCCCCAGCGCGCCGAGCTGGGCACGCCAGGGGTCCGCCGCCCCGATCAGATGGTCGTCGCCGTCGGCCATGCGAACCATTGTCCCGTGTCCCGATTCCCCGCTGCCCGGCACCGGCGCGGGTCATCGTTGCCGGTCACGTCTGGCGCACGTAGCTGCCCGGGGCGTCCTCGAGCGGGGGGTGACCGGTGCTGCCCGTCGGCGGCGGTGCCCGCCGGTCACCGGCGCGCTCGGCGATCCAGGGTGTCCAGTCCTCCCACCAGGACTTGCCCACCTCGTCGGCCTGCGCACGCCACGTCTCGGGGTCCTCGGGCAGCGTGTCGGCCTCACCGACCCAGTGCTTGGACTTCGGGCTCGGCGGGTTGACCACCCCTGCGATGTGCCCCGAGTTCGACAGCATGAACCGCACCGTGCCACCGGGCAGCTTGGCGCCCTCGTAGACGGCCTTCCACGGCGCGATGTGGTCACCTTCGGCCGAGACGCAGTAGATGTCCTGGTGTGCTCGGGACAGGTCCAGCCGCTGTCCTGCCAGCTCCAGGCGACCCTCGGCCAGCCGGTTCTCCAGGTACAGCGCCCGCAGGTACTCGGTGTGCATGGCCGCCGGCATCCGCGCCGAGTCGGAGTTCCAGGACAGCATGTCGAACGGCGCCGGTTCCTCCCCCAGCATCCAGTCGTTGATCACGTAGTTCCACACCAGGTCCCGCGCCCGCAGCAGGTCGAACGTGGTCGCCATGCTGTCGGCCTCCAGGTATCCCTTGCTGCGCGTGGTGCGCTCCATCCGGCGGATGGTCTGCTCGTCGGTGAAGACCCCGAGCTGGCCGGGCAGCTGGAAGTCCAGCAGCGTGTTGAGCAGGGTCAGCGACCGCACCCGATCGTCTCCGCGGGCCACCAGCCAGGCCAGCATGGACGCGGCGATCGTGCCGCCGAGGCAGAGCCCGACCACGTTGGTCTGCGGCGACCCGGTGATCTCCTCGACGACGTCGAGTGCTGCCAGCGGCCCCTCGCGCAGGTAGTCGCTCATCGTGACGTCGGCGAAGGTCTCGTCGGGGTTGCGGTAACTGATCATGAAGCAGGTGTGGCCGTGCTGCACCGCCCATTCCACGAGACTCTTACCCGGCGCGAGATCCATGATGTAGTACTTATTGATCCACGGCGGGCTGCACAGGATCGGCACGGCGTGCACGTCGTCGGTCTGCGGCTCGTACTGGATCAGCTCGATGAGCCGGTTGCGATAGACCACCTTGCCCGGGGTCGCGGCGAGCTCGTGACCGGGCCGGAACTTCCCCGGTGTCACCTGCCGCGGCCGGCCCTTGCGGGTGACCACATCGCGGACGAGGTTGCGCGCACCCCGTATCACGCTGTGACCAGCCGTGTCGAAGGCCTTCTTCAGCACCGCCGGGTTGCTCCACGGGAAGTTGGACGGCGCAGTGGCGTCGAGCAGCTGCCCCACGGCGAACTCGGCCTTGCGGCGGGTCGGCGCGTCAAGGTCGGCGCCGTCGACCAGCTCGGCCAGATAGCTCTCGAGCAGCATGTGCTGCTGGCGGCACAGGTAGAAGAACGGGTTCTGGGTCCACGCCGGGTCGGTGTAGCGCGGGTCCTTGGCCGGCAGCTCGGCAGGGCCGTCGACGTCGGCGCCTGCCCCGCGCAGCAGCGCGGCCATGGCAGCCCTGGTGTTGCCCGCGCCGTAGCTCATCGTGGCCTGCACCGCAGGCAGCGGGTTGCCGGCCGCCGATATCGCGAGCCGTCCCAGCGCCTCGCCGAAACCGGCCGGGTCGACCCGCGCCATCGTCGCCTCGACACCCAGCAGCTCGCGGACCGAGGAGGCCACCTCGGCGGCCGACTCCTGCACGTCGGCGAGCCGCTCGCCGCTGGGCTGCGTCGGCGGATTCGTCGGCGGATTCGTCGGCGGATTCGTCGCAGCACCGCCGTTGCCCGCCGCCTGGCTCTTGCGCCGGGACGCACGCTTCGGTGCCGGGCGACGTGTCGTGACGTCGTGTGAGTCGGTCATGGCACCTCCCTTTCCTCGCCGGGCGCGCCGCGCGGATGTGACCACCCTCACCGACCGGCGGTGGCCGTGCAAGCCGACAGCTGGTCGCAGCGGCAGGACCAGCCGGCCGCCCACCGCGGACGGACGCGACGTCGAGCATGCCGCCGGCGACCACGGTTGCGGATTCATCGACTCATGGTGTCTGCTCCTGGTTACCAGAGGGTAACTGGGAGGTAGCCATGCGGACGTCCGAACCGACCACCGCGCACGGCCTCGCCGCCGCGGGCGGCGCCGCCGCGCTTCTCGCGGGGCACACGGCCGCGGGAGCCGCCCGCAGCCTCGCCGAGATCGCTGCCGCGACCGCGCAGTTGTGGACGCGGTCGGCAACGGAACCCATTTCCCCGGCCCGCGCGGTGCTCGACGGCGCGCACTGGGGCAGCCAGCTGGTGGCACGCAGGCGGCCCCGCTGGGCCAGCCCGCACGAGATCGTCTTCGAGGCCCCGATCGCGCGGCTGCGGGACTTCTCCCAGGGGGCGGCCGCCGATGTCGTCCCCACCCTCGTGCTGCCACCGCAGGCGGGCCACGACTCGTGCATCGTCGACTTCAGCCCCTCGCAGAGCCAGCTCGAGACGATCCGCGCCGCCGGGCTGCGCCGGGCGTTCGCGCTGGACTGGGTGGGAGCGACCCCGCGGACCCGCCACACCATCGTCGAGGACTACATCGACGTCATCGACCGCGCCGTCGACGCCATCGGCGGGCCGGTCAACCTCATCGGTGACTGCCAGGGTGGCTGGCTCGGTGCCATCTATGCGGCGCTGCGGCCCGAGCGGATCAACACCCTGACACTGGCGGGCGCCCCGATCGACTTCCACGCGGGCGACGCGACGATCGCCGCCTCGACACAGTTGCTGAGCGGGATGTGGGGCTCGGCCCCCTACCGGACGCTCGTCACGCTGGGTGGCGGGAACATGCCCGGGCAGTTCGTGCTCGCCAACTTCATCGGGATGCAGCCGGAGGCCGAGGTGGGTCGCCAGCTGCAGCTGCTGGCGCATCTCGACGACTCCGAGCACCTCGACCGCTACCACGCCTTCGAGGACTGGTTCAAGCACACCCAGGACATCCCGGGCATCTTTTACCTCTGGCTGGTCGAGCACCTGTTCCGCAACAACGAGCTCATCCGCGGCGAGCTGCGGGTCGGCGGTGGCCGGGTGGATCTCGGCGAGATCACCTGCCCGCTGTACCTGCTCGCAGGCGAGACCGATCACATCACCCCGCCGGCACAGCTGTTCGCTGCCGCGGAGTCGGTCGGCACCCCGCGCGGAGAGATCACCAGCCGCACCAGCAGTGGTGGCCACCTCGGCCTGTTCATGGGGCGCGAGGCACTTCGCGAGCACTGGCCCGTGCTACTGGCTGACGTGCGCGCACACTCGGCCCCGTGTTCGCCGTGAGGTCGGTGCCGCGCCGGAGCGGCCTGACAGGATCGCCGGTGTGGTTCCCGAGCTGACCGGCGACACCGCCCGCAGGCTGCGCGAGGCGCTGCTGCGCACCGGCTACGACACCGGTGGGTCCGCGCGCTGCTCGGGCCCGGCGCGCACGCCGCGCTCGGCCGCGGCGAACCGGTCCCTGCCCGGCGCGCCAGCACGGACGGCGACCTCGGGACGCTGGTGCGGCTGTTCCTGCTCGGCGACCCCGAGCCCGAGCGTGCCGCGGCCGCCGCGGTGGCGCCGCTCGGCGTCGACGACGCGGTGGCGGTCGGACTACTGCTCCGCGACGGCGGCACGGTCCGGGCCGGGCTCGACGTCCGCCCGCACGGCGACGACCGGGGCGACTGGTGGGTGGTCTCCGACCTCGACCCGGCGTGGCTGTCGGCCCCGCCGGCACCCGAGCAGGTGCTCGGCGTCGGGCAGGCCGCCATCAGCCTGGTACGGGCGACCGCCCGCCGACCCGTCACCACCCTGCTGGATCTCGGTACGGGATGCGGCGTGCAGGCGCTGCACGCCGCTCGGCATGCGGCCCGGATCAGTGCGACGGACGTCTCGCGGCGGGCGCTGGCGATGGCGGCGTCGACCTTCGCGCTCAACGAGCTCGACGTCGAGCTGCTGGGCGGACCCTGGTTCGACCCCGTCGCGGGTCGGCGCTTCGACCAGGTGGTGTCCAACCCGCCGTTCGTGGTCGGTCCGCCGCGGATCGAGCACGTGTACCGCGACTCCGGGTTGGCCGGCGACGCGGGTAGCGAGCTCGTGCTGCGGCGGCTGCCCGCCCACCTCGCCGACGGCGGGACGGGACAGCTGCTCGCGTCCTGGCTGCACGTCCGCGGACGCGACTGGACCGAACGGGTGACCTCGTGGCTGCCGGAGATCGGCGTGGACGCCTGGGTGGTGCAGCGCGACGTCGCCGATCCCGCCCTCTACGTCGGGACCTGGCTCGCCGACAGCGGCACCGACCCGCGCTCGCCCGAGGGCAGGACACGGGCCGAGGCGTGGCTGGACTGGTTCGACTCCCACGACGTCGACGGGGTCGGGTTCGGCTACGTCACGGTCCGCAACACGGGCGCGCAGCGGTCCACGGTGGTCTGCGAGGACCTGCGGCACGGCTACGACGACCCGCTCGGCCCGGAGTCGGCGAACTGGCTCGAGCGGGTGGCATGGCTGCGCGACACCGGTGACCGCTCGCTGCTCGACACCGCCTTCGTGGTGTGCGACGACGTCGTGCTCGAGCGCAGCAGCACCCCCGGTGTGCAGGGGTGGGTCGAGGGCACGCCGGTGCTGCACCGGACCAGCGGGCCAGGCTGGCGTCACGACACCGACGAGCGCGGCGCCGCACTGCTGGCCGGGTGCACCGGCACGCTGCCGCTCGGCGAGCTGATCGGCCTGCTCGCTGCGGCGCACGGCGAGCCGACCGACCCGATGGTCACCGCCGCGCTCCCCGTGGTCCGCCAGCTGGTCGCTCACGGGATGCTGCGACCCGCGGGGGGAACACCGTGAGGGCGGTGGCCAGCCGGGTCACTCAGGCCAGCGTCACCGTCGACGGGGAGGTGATCGGCGAGCTCACCGCACCGGGCCTGCTGGTGCTACTCGGCGTCACCCACTGCGACGGCCCCGAGCAGGCCGAGACGATGGCCCGCAAGCTGCACGAGCTGCGGATACTGCGTGACGAGCGCTCCTGCGCGCAGACCGGTGCCGGGCTGCTCGTGGTGAGCCAGTTCAGCCTCTACGGTGCTACCCGCAAGGGCCGGCGGCCCTCCTACACCGCTGCCGCGGGCCCGGAACTCGCCGAGCCGATGGTGGAGCAGGTCATCAGCAGGCTGCGGGCTCGCGGGGCGTCCGTCGCGACCGGGCGTTTCGGTGCGCCGATGGCGGTGCGCAGCGTCAACGACGGCCCCTTCACAGTGCTCGTCGAGGTCGAACCCGACCTGCCGCAGGACTGACCCAGCGGCGACCTCGCCGCTTGCCCGCTCGCCGCGTGATGAGCGCCCGCATCGGGAACGGATTGCCGGTCTGCAGCGTTGTGCAGGGTGTCGCCCACCAGCGACCACGCAGCGCAGCGCAGCGCGTGTCCCGGCCGGCCGCACCCGTGCCGACCCGGGGCACACGAGCAGCCGTCTCAGGGAGGGACCGATGACCGCCGCGCAGATCGCCGTCGAGCCGGAAGCCACCGTCGAGGCCGACCTCGACTCGCAGAGCCCGGCCGCGGACCTGGTCCGCGTCTACCTCAACGGTATCGGACGCACCGCGCTGCTCGACGCGCAGCAGGAGGTCGAGCTCGCCAAGCGCATCGAGGCCGGCGTCTTCGCCAAGCACGTCCTCGACTCCGAGCCCGGACTGGTGCCATCGCGTCGCGCCGATCTTCGGCGGCTGGTGCGTGACGGCCTCGCGGCCAAGAACCACCTGCTGGAGGCCAACCTGCGGCTGGTGGTGTCGCTGGCCAAGCGCTACACCGGGCGCGGCATGCCGCTGCTGGACCTGATCCAGGAGGGCAACCTCGGACTGATCCGTGCGGTGGAGAAGTTCGACTACACCAAGGGTTTCAAGTTCTCCACCTACGCCACGTGGTGGATCCGACAGGCCATCACCCGGGGAATGGCCGACCAGGGCCGCACGATTCGGCTGCCGGTCCATCTCGTGGAGCAGGTCAACAAGCTCGCCAGGCTCAAGCGCGACCTGCACCAGCAGCTGGGCCGCGAGGCCACCAACGAGGAGCTCGCCGAGGGATCCGGCCTGCCGGCGGAGAAGGTCGCAGACCTGCTGCACCACTCCCGCGACCCGGTCAGCCTCGACATGCCGGTGGGCGCCGAGGAGGAGGCCCCGCTGGGTGACTTCATCGAGGATGCCGAGGCGGCCGACGCCGAGAACGCCGTGATCTCCGGGTTCCTGCAGGACGACCTACGCCGCGTGCTGGACACCCTGGAGGAGCGGGAGCAGAACGTGATCCGGATGCGCTACGGCCTCGAGGACGGCCAGCCGCGCACCCTGGATCAGATCGGGCGCCGGTTCGGCCTGTCGCGGGAGCGCGTCCGCCAGATCGAGCGGGAGGTCATGGCCAAGCTGCGCCACGGGGACCGGGCCGAGCGGCTCCGTTCCTACGCGAGCTGAGCCTCACCCCACTCACAGGCTCACCCCACGTCACAGGCTCACACAGCGTCACGCGACATACCCCGATTGGCCGGGTTGACCCGGGGGCGCCGCCAGGGCACGGTCTACTGTGACGCAGACCACGCGATCGGGCGGTCAACCCGCAGCAGGTCGCACACCCCGGGAGGTCGGGCTCGTCGGGGGCGGGCCCGGCCTTCCGATTTTCATCCCACCAGCATGCGCGTCCAGCCGCCGAGCGCCTCGTCGGACGCACCGTGGGAGCTCGCCCACCCCGCAGGCCCGCCCGGAGCGGCGTCCAACACGTCGAGCACGGCCGTGAGCGCCGCGGCCGAGGTGCCGGCCAGGTGCTGTGCCCGCAGCCGGTCCTCCTCGTCGAGGACGGTCAGGTCCCACGACATCCGGGTCAACACGGCCGCCACGTTGCGATCGGTGCGCAGGTAGTCGTCGACCACCGCGTCCCGGGTCACACCCGCAGCCCGCAGCAGCACCGCCACCAGCACGCCGGTGCGGTCCTTGCCCGCCGCGCAGTGCACCAGCGCCGGTCCGGTGGTCCTGGCCAGCAACCCGAGCAGTTCGGCGATCCGCTCCCCCGCCCGCCGCAGCGAGCCGAGGTAGAGCTCCTCGAGCCGCGGCAGCCGCCGCCAGTCGACCGCGTGCGGGCCGGCGAGCAGCGGGATTCCCATGACGTCCGCGACGCCGGCGAGCGGGTGATCGGCCTGCTCGGCGGCCTCGCGCAAGTCGAGCACCAGCTCCGGTGGCCAGCTCACGGCCGTTGTCGGCGGTGGGTCGCCGCGATGCGGCGCATCCGACCGGTACAACACGCCATCGCAGGTCCGTCGCCCGTCCCCGGTCGGTAACCCGCCCAGGTCACGGAAGTTGGCCATACCGCGGTCGAGCCGCTTCGCTTGCGGCGCTGCGCTCACCGGTGTCTCCTCTCGCCTCAACCTTCAGTCTGGTCAACACCGGCGGACGCGCACGGCATCCACGACGAACGTCACATCACGGCGCCCGCTGCCCACGCTGCGGCCGCGGTACGGTCGGGCCGCACCGGCCGTCGCGTGCGAGGGAGCCCGCGAGCATGACCACACCCGAGTTCCGTCACGTCGACGTGCTGCCGCTGGGCCCCGACCGCACCGAGTACCGGCTCGTCGCCCCGGACGGGGTCCGCACGGTGTCCGCGGCGGACCGCACCTTCCTCGAGGTCGACCCGGACGTGCTGACCTTGCTGACGCGCGAGGCCGTCCGCGACATCTCGCACCTGCTGCGACCCTCGCACCTCGCCCAGTTGCGTGCGATCGTCGACGATCCCGAGGCCTCGGCGAACGACCGGTTCGTCGCCACCGACCTGCTGCGCAACGCCTGCATCTCGGCGGGCGGGGTGCTGCCGATGTGCCAGGACACCGGCACCGCGATCGTCATCGGCCACAAGACCGAGACCGTGCTCACCGGCGGCACCGATGCGGCGGCGCTGTCGCGCGGCGTCTTCGAGGCCTACCAGGAGCTGAACCTGCGCTACTCCCAGCTGGCGCCGCTGACGTTCTGGGACGAGCGCAACACGGGAACCAACCTGCCGGCGCAGGTCGAGCTGCACGCCGCCGCCGGCAGCGATCCGCACTACGACTTCCTGGTGCTCGCCAAGGGTGGCGGATCGGCCAACAAGACGTTCCTCTACCAGGAGACCAAGGCCATCCTCGACCCCACCCGGCTGGCGTCGTTCCTCGACTCGACACTGCGCGGGCTCGGTACCGCGGCCTGCCCGCCGTATCACCTGGCGATCGTGGTCGGGGGGCTGTCGGCCGAGCACACCCTCAAGACGGCCAAGCTCGCCTCCGCCCGTGACCTCGACACGCTGCCCACCGAGGGGTCGGCTACCGGGCACGGCTTCCGCGACGTCGCGCTCGAGCAGCAGGTGCTCGCGATGACCCGGGAGTTCGGGATCGGTGCACAGTTCGGCGGCAAGTACTTCTGCCACGACGTGCGGGTGATCCGGCTACCCCGGCACGGTGCCTCCTGCCCGGTGGGCATCGCGGTGTCCTGCTCCGCCGATCGGCAGGCCAAGGCCAAGATCACGCCGGAAGGCGTGTTCCTGGAGCAGCTCGAGCCGGATCCGGCCCGCTACCTGCCCGAGGTCGGCGAGGACGACCTGTCCGACGAGGTGGTACGCATCGACCTGAACCGGTCGATGGACGAGATCCGTGCCGAGCTCGCGACGCTGCCCGTCAAGACCCGGGTGTCGCTGACCGGACCGCTGGTGGTGGCCCGCGACATCGCCCACGCAAAGATCGCCGAGCGGCTCGACGCCGGCGAGCCGATGCCCGGTTACCTGCGCGACCACCCCGTGTACTACGCCGGGCCGGCCAAGACGCCGGACGGCTACCCCTCCGGCTCGTTCGGCCCGACCACGGCGGGCCGGATGGACTCCTACGTACGGCGGTTCCAGGCTGCCGGCGGCTCGCTGGTGATGCTGGCCAAGGGAAACCGTTCGCAGCAGGTCAGCGACTCGTGCACCGAGCACGGCGGGTTCTACCTCGGCTCGATCGGCGGCCAGGCCGCGCGGCTGGCCCAGGACTGCATCCGCCACGTCGAGGTGCTCGAGTACCCCGAACTGGGCATGGAGGCGGTCTGGCGGATCGAGGTGGAGGACTTCCCCGCGTTCGTCGTCATCGACGACAAGGGCGAGGATTTCTTCGCAGCCACCTCCGAGCCGACCCTTCAGGTCAGCTTCCGCCGCTGAGGACACCACGCGGTCCGGCGGCCGGGCGCAGCTGTGGCGTTTCGGCCCGGCCCCACCGGCTCACCGGTCGCCCCCGGTCGCAGGGGGACCGACGGTCCGCCGCTCGAGGACGACGGTCCGGTCGCCCACCGGCTCGTCCAGCCGCACGAACAGCGGCGGGAACCGAAGGTCCATCGTGCAAGGTCCGGTCGTGGGGATGCTCTCGACGAGCTCCACCCGCACATTCCGCGTCGCCTGCTCGGTGAGTTCGGCGCGCACTCGGCTGCAGCCACCCTCCTGGCCGTAGAGCCCGACCACGGTGCCGCCCTGCTCCGTCCACACCAGCCTGGGATGGCCGTCGGGCAGCGCCGTGGCGTCGACCTGCGCCGCAGGCAGTGCGATCCCGCCGGGCGGCGGGGTCGGTCCGCCGGGGGGCGGCTCCGGTGCGGGTGCGGCGGACCCGGGAGGGGCCGGTTCCGGGGCGCCGCCGAAGCCCACCCCCGCCGGCCGGTCGGCGCACGCGCCGAGCGCCGCCAGCAGCGCCGTGCCGGCGAGGATCGCTCCCACTCGTTTCATGTCACCGGAGACGGAGCGAGCGGCTCGCCGGGTTGTCCGACCGGGTCAGGACCGGATGAAGGCAAGGACGTGGCCGGTCAGCTCCTCTCCCGCGTCCTCTTGCAGGAAATGCCCAGCGCCGGCGATCACCGGGTGTTCCCGGTCCCGCGTTCCCGGCACGAGCTCGCCGAAGATCGGCGCCATCGGACCGGTGATCGGGTCGGAGTCGCTGAAGGCAACCAGGAACGGCTTGTCCCACCGGCCCAGTCGCTCCCAGGCGGCCCGGTTGGCCTCGGTCGCGGGATCGGTCGGAGCCGTCGGCACCAGCCGCGGCATCGCGCGCGGGCCCGCCATGAACGACTCGTCCGGGAACGGCGCGTCGTAGCCTGCGCGGGCGGAGTCCGGCAGGCCCCGCACACACCCCGAGGCGACGGTGCGCCCGATGTCGAGCTGCGGCGCACTGTCCACCATCCGCCGGAACCGCCACCACACCTGCGGCATGTCGTGGTCGCCGGTGGGCATCCCGGTGTTGGCCGCGACGACCCGGTCGAATCGGTCGGGGTGCTCGGCGACGATCCGCAGCCCGAGCAGCCCGCCCCAGTCCTGGCCGAGCAGCGTCGCGCCGCGCAGCGACAGCCGGTCGAGCAGCAGCTCGCCCAGCCACGCCACGTGCCGCGCGTAGCTGTGATCCGCTATCGCCGCGGGCTTGTCGGACCGCCCGAACCCGACCAGGTCGGGGGCGACCACCCGCAGCCCGGCCTCGGCCAGCAGCGGGATCATCGAGCGGTACAGGTACGGCCAGGTCGGCTCCCCGTGCAGCAGCACGACCGGCTCGCCGTCGCGTGGTCCCGCCTGCACCCACGACATCCGCAGCGTGCCGCCGTCGGGGTCGGCGACCTCCGCGTACTGCGGCTCGTAGGGGAAGTCCGCGAGGCCGGCGAAGCGACCCTCCGGGGTCCGCAGCAGCTGCACGGCGTGTACCTACCTCCGCGTCGACGGCACCGGTCGTATCCTCACATGCGGGCGCTGCACGAGGCCGCGACGGGCCCCTTCGCCGTGGTGCTCTTCGCGGCACCACCGGTGGGCGGATCAGCGAAGTCGGCGGGGGCCGACGTCGCCACGCACCGGCGGCTGTCCGACGCGTACGCGCGCGCCGGCCACGGCTGCGCCGGTGGGTGCGGCGAGGACGGGTTCGAGGGTCAGTGACCTCACCTCCGGCAGGTCCTCGGCCAGCGCCGCTACCCGCAGTACCAGGTCCCCGAGCGCGGTGAGATCCGCCGGGTCGGTGCCGCGGTAGCCGGACAACAGCGGCGCTGCCCGCGGTGCCTGCACGAGGTCGGCGGCGTCGGTGTCGGACAGCGGGACGGCGCGGTAGGCGCGGTCGCCGAGCAGGTCGGAGACCATCCCCGCCAGCCCGAAGGAGACCAGCGAGCCGAACGACGGGTCCTCCTGCAGTCCGATCTCACAGGAGATCCCCTTGGGAGCCATCCGCTGCACGGAGACGACCTCGCCGGCCATCACGGCGAGGTCGGCGTGCGCGAGCCGCACGGCACCGGCGTCGGCCAGGTCCAGTCGCACGCCGACGAGGTCACTGCGGTGCCGCCAGCGCTCACCGGTCGCCTTGAGCGCCACCGGGTAGCCCAGCTCCTCGGCCGCCGCGACGGCCTGTTCCACTCCGGCCACGCGGCGGAACGGCACCAGCTCGATGCCGTAGCAGCCCAGCAGCTGCGTCGCCTGCTCGTCGGACAGCGCTGCGGGCTCATCGCCGACCCAGGACTCGATCAGCGCGGTTGCCTCCTCGACCCGCAGGCCCTCCGGGCGCACGAACTCGCCGACCGGGCGGCTGCGCCACTGCGCGTAGCGCACCACGCGGGCCAGCGCGAGCACCGCCCGCTCGGGGCTCGGGTACGACGGCACGGATCCGGGGCCGGGAAAACCCGCCCGGCCGGGCACGGCCAGTTCGGCAGGCACGCCCTCGGCCGCGAGAAAGGTGGACACCACCGGGATCCCGGAGTCGGCGACCGCTTCGCGCAGCGCGCGGGCGTAGGCGGTGCCCGGCAGGGCCACCGGTGGCACGTACACCACGACCAACGCGTCGACGTCGCCACGATCCAGCGCTCCCCGCACGGCGGTGGCGAACTGGTCGGGGGTCGCTGCGACCCCGACGTCGAACGGGTCGCACGCGAGCAGCAGACCCTGCGAGCGCGCGGTGTCGGCGGCGAGCACCCCCAGCGCGGTGGAGTTCCCCACGACCGCCACCCGGTGCCCCGGCGGGAGCGGCTGGTGGGCGAGCAGCAGCGCGGTGTCGAACAGCTGCGCCACCGAGTCGACCCGGATCACACCGGACTGCTCGAACAGCGCGGCGACGCTGGCCTCGTCGATCGGCACCGACGTGGCGGCCAGCCCGCGGGGCAGCGCGGTGCCGTGGCGGCCTGACTTCACCGCCACGACCGGCTTGCGGCGAGCGAGCCGCCGCGCGAGCCGGGCGAACTTGCGCGGGTTGCCGAAGGACTCGAGGTAGAGCAGCACCAGGTCGGTGGCGGGATCACTCTGCCAGTACTGCAGCAGGTCGTTGCCCGACAGGTCGGCCCGGTTGCCCGCGGAGACGAAGGTGGACAGCCCCAGCCCGCGCTCGGCGGCCTCGGCCAGGATCGCGATGCCCAGTGCGCCCGACTGCGCGAAGAACCCCGCACGGCCGGGCCCGGGCAGCTGCGGGGCCAGCGTGGCGTTGAGCCGCACCGCCGGGTCGGTGTTGGCGACGCCGAGCGCATTGGGCCCCACCACCCGCATGCCGTGGGTGCGGGCCTGGGTGACCAGCGCGCGCTCCGCGGTCGCCCCCTGCTCGTCGGCTTCGGCGAACCCGGAGGTGACGACGACGAGCGCCCGCACCCCCTTGGCCAGGCACTGGTCGAACACCTCGTCGACGTCGGCCGCCGGTACCGCGATCACCGCGAGGTCGATCTCGTCCGGGATGTCGAGCACCGAGGGGTAGGCGCGGACGCCCCGCACCGACCGGCGCTCGGCGTTGACTGGGTACACCGGCCCGGCGAAGTCACCGCGCAGCAGGTTGCGCAGCACCGCGTGGCCGACCTTCTCCCGATCGGCGGAGGCCCCGATCACCGCGACGGAGCCGGGGTGCAGCACGTTGTGCACGCTGCGCGCCTCGGCGGCCTGTTCACGGGCACGCGCCACGGCCACCGACTCCTCGGTGGGGTCGATCGCGAACTCCAGGTGCAGCACGCCCTCGTCGAAGGCGCGGCTGACGTGGTAACCCGCCTCCCGGAACACCCGGACCATCTGGCGGTTCTCGGCGAGCACCTCGGCCACGAACCGCTCGAGCCCCCGCTCCCGGCCCGCGGCGGCGAGGTGTTCGAGCAGAATCGAGCCCAGCCCACGTCCCTGGTGTGCGTCCTCGGCGACGAAGGCCACCTCGGCCGCCGTACCTCCCGGTTCGAGCCGGTCGAAGCGACCCACCGCGATGATGTCGTCGCCGAGCACGGCCACCAGCGCCACCCGATCGCGGTGGTCGACGGTGGTGAAGCGCTCCACGTCGCGGGCGGGCATCGTCGGGTAGGGGCCGAAGAAGCGCAGGTAACGGGTGCGCTCGGACAGCCGGGAGTGGAACGCCTGCAGCGCGTCCGCGTCGGCAGGGGTGATCGGGCGCAGGTGCGCGGTGCCGCCGTCGGAGGCCACCACGTCGGCTTCCCAGTGCGGCGGGTAGCCCGAGCCGGGCGGCGGCTCTCCAACATCCTCGGCGCTGCTCATCGGCCCTGGTCAGTCCCGGGGATCGTCCGGATCGAGGCCGTGCAGCGGGTACACCGCACGCCGGGTCTCCCGGATCGCGCGATCCACACCGGTGTCGCCGGCGCCGTCCCACGGCACCCACTCCGGTGCCGAGCCGTCGGTCATCGAGCTCGGCAGCCGGGCACCGGGCGCCACCGCCGCGGTGTGGGCCACCCAGTCGGCCGGGACCGGGGTCTGCGGGTCGAGGTCACGGTCCAGCACGGTGGCCAGCAGGTGCGTCCAGGACCGCGGCACGACCCGGTACAGCGAGTACCCGCCGCCCCCCAGCGCGAGCCAGCGGCCACCTGCGGTCTGCTCGGCCAGGTCACGCAGCGCCCGGTGCGCCGCGCGCTGCCCGTCGACCGACAGCGCGAGATCGGCCAGCGGGTCCTCGGCATGGGTGTCGGCGCCGTGCTGGGTGACGAGGACCTCCGGGGCGAACGACCGGAGCAGGCCGCCGACGACGGCGTGGAAGGCCCGCAGCCATCCGGCGTCGTCGGTCCCGGGCGGCAGCGGGACGTTGACCGCGTATCCCTCGGCGCCCGCTGCCCCGATGTCGCCGGAGTGACCGGTGCCCGGCCACAGCGTCATCGGATGCTGATGCAGCGAGATCGTCAGCACTCTCGGGTCGTCGGCGAACGCCCGCTGCACGCCGTCGCCGTGGTGGACGTCGATGTCGACGTAGCCGATGCGCGACACGCCCGAGTCGAGCAGGTGCCGGATCGCCACCACGCAGTCGTTGTAGACGCAGAAGCCCGACGCGTAGCCGCGCATCGCGTGGTGCAGTCCCCCCGCGATGTTGCACGCACGCTTGGTCCGCCCCGAGACCAGCTGCTCGGCTGCCAGCGCCGAGCCGCCCGCGACGAGCGCGGAGGCCTCGTGCATCCGTTCGAACACCGGGTTGTCCGCGGTTCCCAGGCCATGCCCGACGGGCGCCGCCGATGTCGGGGCCGCCTTCACCGCCTCGAGGTAGTCGGCGGAGTGCACCGCGAGCAGCTGTTCGTCGGTCCGCACCACCGGCGGCAGCGGCTCCACACCGTCGAGCACACCCAGCGCGCCAGCCAGCCGCATCGTGAGATCCAGCCGGACGGGATCCAGCGGGTGCTGCTCACCGAGGTCGTAGCCCAGGAAGGTCTCGTCCCACACGACAGCGGCTCGGGCGGTCATGGCGCCGACGCTACCGCCACGGTGGGTCTGCCGCGGCACCGCCACGGTGGGTCTGGCACCGACCTCGCCGCGATGCCCGCACGACGGCCCGCGGACCACTACCATGGGGCTGGATGAAGGAGACGGGCGTGAACGATCTCATCGATACCACCGAGATGTACCTCCGAACGATCTTCGAGCTCGAGGAGGAGGGCGTGGTTCCGTTGCGCGCCCGCATCGCCGAACGGCTCGGCCAGAGCGGTCCGACAGTGAGCCAGACCGTGGCGCGGATGGAACGGGACGGGCTGCTGGTCGTCGCCGACGACCGACACCTCGAGCTCACCGGCAGCGGTCGGGATCGCGCGGTCGCCGTGATGCGCAAGCACCGCCTCGCGGAGCGGTTGCTGATCGACGTGATCGGGTTGGAATGGGAGCAGGTCCACTCCGAGGCATGCCGCTGGGAGCACGTGATGAGCGAGGCCGTCGAGCGCAAGCTCATCGCCCTGCTCGGCAACCCGACCACCTCCCCGTACGGCAATCCGATCCCGGGGCTCGACGAGCTCGACGGGGGCGAGGCAGCGGCGATCGAGCCCGACCTCGTCCGCCTCGACGAGGTCGCCCGCCGCGGCGGCGGCCGTGTCGAGGTCCGCCGCATCGCCGAGCACATCCAGCTCGACCCGGCGTTGATGGCCGAGCTGCACAAGGTCGACGCCGTGCCCGGCAACGAGGTCGACGTCGCGGCGGTGCAACGGTCGGGCGGGCCGGTCGCGCTGCACGGTGGCGGCTCCGGCGTGGAGATCGACAACCCGGTGGCCCACGCGGTCCTGGTCCGCCTGCGGTGACCCGCGCGCGCCGGATGACGCTGCTGGTCACCGGCGGCGCCGGCTACGTCGGAAGCGTGTGCGCGGCACGGCTGGTCGAGGCAGGCCACGAGGTCGTCGTGCTCGACGACCTGCGCACCGGGCACGAGGACGCGATACCCCACCGCGCCCGGTTCGTCCGAGGCGACGTGGCCGAGGCGGGACCGCTGCTGGCCGAGGGATTCGACGGCGTGCTGCACTTCGCCGCCCGTTCGCTGGTCGGCGAGTCGATGACGGACCCGCAACGCTACTGGTGGGGCAACGTGGTGGCGTCGGTGCAGCTGCTCGACGCGATGACCGAACACGGCATCCCGCGGCTGGTGTTCTCCTCCACCGCCGCCACCTACGGCGAGCCGGAGTCCGTACCGATCACCGAGGACGACCCGACCCGGCCCACGAACCCCTACGGTGCGACCAAGCTCGCGATCGACCACGCGATCAGCTCCTACGCCGCCGCCCACGGGATCGCCGCGGTGAGCCTGCGCTATTTCAACGTGGCCGGCGCGTTCGGCCGTCACGGCGAGCGGCACACGGTCGAGACACACCTGATCCCGCTGGTGCTGCAGGTCGCGCTCGACCGGCGTGACAAGATCACGATCTTCGGCGACGACTGGCCGACCGCCGACGGCACCTGCGTGCGTGACTACATCCACGTCACCGACCTCGCCGACGCCCACGAGCTCGCACTGGACCGCGCGGAGCCCGGCCGCCACAAGGTGTACAACCTCGGTAACGGCACCGGCTTCTCGGTCCGGGAAGTGCTCGAGACCTGCCGGGAGGTGACCGGGCACCCGATCCCGGCCGAGGTCGCGGGCCGGCGTCCTGGCGATCCGGCGGTGCTGATCGCCTCCAGCGAGCGGGCCCGCACCGACCTCGGGTGGAAGCCCGAGCGGGCCGAGCTGCGCACGATCGTCGCCGACGCCTGGGACTTCGCCCGCCGGACCGGCTGACCCGCTCACCCCGTGCCGTCCTCGATGCCGGCGCGGGCGTCGGCGGCGGCATCACTCGCGATGGTCCGCAGCGTCGCGGGCTCGAGCCCGCCGTCCAGGGCGGCGCGGATCAGGTGTGCCAGCGAGTGAGCGGGACAGGCGTCGAGGGCCGCCTCGAGCGCGAGCCCGGCCAGTGCACCGTCGCCCCGCAGGTAGGCGGCGAATCCGAGCAGCGTCGCCGGTTCGGCCCGCTCCGGTGCCGGCGTGGCCCGGGCCAGGGCGAGCCAGAGCCGCTCGGCCGCCGCCGCGCCGTCGCCTGCACTCCATGCCAGGCAGGCATCCCGGATGCGATGGTCGCACAGCGCCGAGGCCACCTCGGCGACGGTGGTGTCGTCGAGGGTCAGCTCGCCCGCCGCGGCTGCCCGGTACAGCCGGGCCAGTGACGCGCTGCCCGCCGCTGCCGCGGCGCCGCCGAGCGGGTGCTGTGCGTCGGCGGCATCGAGCAGCCGCGCCCGGCGCGCCAGTGCCGCCGGGCCGTCCGGCTCGAGCAGCGCTGCGAGCTGCTCGCGGGTGTCGAAGGTCACCGTGCCCGCGGCCACGCTGGCAGCCGCGATCGGCGAGGCACCGGGGTCGGCGACGACCCCCGCGCACCCCGGCTCGTCGTAGCAGCACCAGGGTGCGCCCGGACTGGTGGAGCCGGCCCACACGGCGTGCAGCACGGGGATGTCGGCGGCGGCGAGCGACTCGTCGACCGCGTCGACGAGTCGGCGGTGCGGCAGTGCGGTGGCGTCGCTGTCGCCGCCGAGGACCAGGAGGACGGCGCCCGAGGGTCGCTGCCGCGCGATGGGTGTCATGAGCTGCTCGGCGAGCAGGTCCTCGCTGCCCTCGGCGGCGAGGTCGGCGCGCAGGGTCAGCCCGATCCGGCGGCCGTGCAGCGTGATGACCACGATCGAGTCGCGCGGGTGGAAGCCGAGCAGGTGCGGGACGGCGGCGATCAGTTCCGCGGGCTCGGACAGTCGGATACGGGTGGCGGATGGTGCGCTCATACGATCACGGTGCTGCTCGCCTGCACGCACCGCAGCCACGCCCGATCGCGGGTTGTGGACAACGCACCGGTTGGGGAGGAGTCGACGCGCGGCGGGCACGCTACCCCGGGCACTGTCGGGGCTGTCGGCTATCCTGCCGCGCCCCGCGGAAGCCCGCGGTCCGCGCTCAGCGAGGCCGGCGGCACACGTAGCTGACCGCAGGCGGCAGGTTGCGCCACACCGTGCGTGTGGTGAGCACCTCGTCGAAGACCTCGTCGAGCAGCGCGCGGAACCGCCGCGCGCCTCCCAGCGGCAGCGCGTGCACGTAGGCGAAGGTGCAGAAGGCTCCCTCGGGACGCAGCACCGCGGCGGCGGCGGCGAGGATCGCCCGCTGCTCGTCGGGGCGAAACAGCGACCACGGCAACCCGCTGAGCACCGCGTCGACCTCGGAGACGCCGTGACGGGCGAGCAGTTGCGTCAGCTGCGCCGCGTCCCCCACGACGACCTCGACCGAGGGGTGCGCGCGGGCGACGTGCTCGGCGAGCATCGTATCGAGCTCCACCGCCAGGTGCCGCCCGCGGCCGCCCAGCCGCCGTTGCACCGCGGCGGTGGTCGACCCGGTACCGGGTCCGAGCTCGACCACGACGGGGTTCCCACCGCCCGGGACCACCGCGGTCAGGCGTTGTGCCAGCCGCGTCGAGCTGGGAGCCACCGCGCCGACCGTGGCAGGGCTGCGCAGGGCGGCGGCGATGAAGGCCTGCAGTTGACGGCGTCCGGTGACCACACCCGTCAGCTTGCCCGGTGATCCCGGATGACAGAAATCGATCACGAGTGGGGGCGCGGCGCCCGCGCCCCCACCTCGCCGGTCAGCAGTCCCGCAACTGCGGACTCTGGTTGAGCACCTGATCACGTGGCGAGACGAAGCGCCGGTAGGTCTCGCCGCTGACGGCATCCGGGCGGAAAGCCGCCACCCGGTGGCAGTTCTGGAACGCGAGCGCCACGCCGAAGTGCCGCTGCAACGCGCCGCGGATCGCGTCGCTGGCCAGCGCGCGGAGCAGCTGACCCCGGGCGGTCTCGTCCGGGGGCGGGACGGCGTGCTCGGTGTACTCGGTGTACTCGGCGCTGTCAACGGAGAGTTCGGCGACGACACCGGAGATCACCTGCCAGGCGTATGGCAGCGAGTCGCGCACGACGGCGACGAACTCGGCGTCGTCGAGATCTCCACGCTCGGCGCTGTCGATCATGGTGGGTGGGACGTCGAGGGACATCAGTTCTCCTCTGCAGGGTCGGTGGTTCTGGTCAGCCGGCGACGCCGGCCGCCTCGGCGACCGGCGTCAGCGCCGCCGGTCCCGGGACGAACCCGGGGTCGACCTGCCCGGCGAGGTCGGCGCCTGCCGAACGGTTGCCCCATGCGCGAGCGTTGCGCAGGTGGAAGTCGACGGTGTCGCGGTGGTAGGCGTCCCAGTCCCGCGCCAGGCCGTCGAGCTCGGCGAGCACCGTCGCCAGTTCCCGGCGTATGTGGGGCTCGAGCTCGCCGAAGTCCGGCGTCGCGCCCCGCTCCGCGGCGCGCACCCACGCCGACTGGCCCACCGCGCCCAGCAGCGCACTGCCCAGCTCGCCGCGCAACCAGGTCACGTCGTCCTGGCCTGCCAGCTTGTTGGCGAGTACCCGCAGCCGCACCCGGTGGCCGTCCGCGTGGTCGCGGAACTGCCGGTAGACGCCCACGCCGCGGCGAGTCGGCTCGCTGACCAGCACGACGAGGTCGAAGCGGGTGAACAGCCCCGATGCGAAGGCGTCCGCGCCCGCCGTCATGTCGACGACGACGTACTCGCCCTGCCCGTCGATCAGGTGGTTGAGGTAGAGCTCCACCGCCCCGGTCTTGGAGTGGTAGCAGCTCACGCCGATGTCCTCGGGTTCGAACTCGCCGGTGGCCATCAGCGCCGCCCCGGCGGCCGGGCGTGCGAATCGCCGGTGCAGCTCCTCACCGGGATCGAGCCGCAGCAGCCGCGAGCCCCGTCCCGGCGGGGTCGTCTTGATCACGGCGTCAGCGGATGGCAGCAGCGGGTTGGTGCCTCGCAGGTGGTCTGCGATCCATGCCACGTCGGCGCCCAGCGGCGGGACGGCGGCCGCCTGAGTGTCCTCGAGGCCCAGCGCCTGGCCCAGATGCTGGTTGATGTCGGCGTCGATCGCGAGGACCGGGCGGCCCAGCGCGACGAGGTGGCGGGTGAACAGGGCCGACATCGTGGTCTTGCCGCTGCCGCCCTTGCCGACGAAGGCGATGCGCACTGTAGTTGTTCCTTTCCGAGTGTGACAAGCGTGATTGAGTGTAAACGATAGTCGTTATCGTTATGGGATGACAGCCGCCCCGGGTCCGCCGACGCTTCGGCCCCGGCCGATGATGGCGGGCATGAGCGGATCGACCCCAGCACAGGTCGTGGTCATGGGTGTCTCCGGCTCCGGCAAGACCACGGTGGCGTCGATGCTGGCCGACCGGTTGCGCTGCGAGATGGCCGAAGCCGACCGCTTCCACTCCCCGGACAACATCGCCAAGATGGAGTCGGGCACGCCGCTCGACGACGACGACCGCCGGTCATGGCTCGACTCCCTCGCCGCCTGGATCGCGCTACGCGCGCAGCGCGGTTCGTCCGCGGTGGTCGCATGCTCCGCGCTCAAGCGCCGCTACCGTGACGTGCTGCGGACCGGCGGGGCCGGGGTGCGCTTCCTGCACCTGGCCGGCCCGCAGCAGCACGTCGTCGACCGCGTGCGGGCGCGCAGCGGGCACTTCATGCCGCCGGAGCTGCTCGTCTCGCAGTACGCCGACCTCGAGCCACTGTGCCCCGACGAGCGCGGCGCGACGGTGAGCCTGACCCTGCCACCGGAACAGATCGTCGACACCGCCATCAGGGAGCTGGACCTGCCGGTGCCCGGAGCGGGACGGAATGTATCGGCGCCCTCCTGGCGTTGAGAGCAGCGACACCGGATCCGCACCACATGACCCAGCAGACGGAGGTGACGTCACCGTGACCGACGCGACGGGCGATCTCTACCGGATCGAGGGGCTGCCCTCCGAGCGCGGCCGCTCCGAGGAGACCGGGCCCGTGCTGGTGCACGGCCTCACCGGATTCATCGACGCCGGCCACGCCAACCGGCTCGCGGTCGAGCACCTGCTCGAACACCTCGAGCACCGGGTGGTGGCGACCTTCGACATCGACCAGTTGCTCGACTACCGCTCCCGGCGGCCCGTGATGGTCTTCGAGACCGACCACTGGGCGGAGTACAGCCGGCCCGAGTTGACGCTGCACGAGGTGCGCGACGAGGACGGCAGGGCGTTCCTGCTGCTCTCGGGACCCGAGCCCGACCTGCAGTGGGAGCGTTTCGTCGGCACGGTCATCGACCTCGTCGAGCGGTTCGACGTCCGGCTCACCGTCGGGCTCGACGCCGTTCCCATGGCGGTACCACACACCCGGCCCGTGACGCTGACCGCGCACGCGACGCGCCCGGAGCTCGTCGCCGACCACGAGCGGTGGTTCGGCACCGTCGAGGTTCCGGCGAGTGTGTCGGGCCTGCTGGAGCTGCGCCTCGGCGAGGCCGGTCACGATGCCGTCGGTTTCGCGGTGCACGTGCCGCACTATCTCGCGCGAACCGAGTATCCGGACTCGGCCCGGGGCCTGCTCGTGGATCTGGCAGGCGCGAGCGGTCTGGCGCTGCCGACCGACGCGTTGCGGCCCGCAGCCGAGCGGGTGACCGCCGAGGTGGATGACCAGATCGGCCGTTCCGAGGAGGTCTCCGGGGTGGTCCACAAGCTCGAGCAGCAGTTCGACGAAGCCGTCGAGTCGAGGACGCCGCGCTCGCTGCTGGCCTCCGACGTCGAGGAGCTGCCCAGCGCCGACGAGATCGCCGCCGAGCTCGAGCAGTACCTTGCCGACCAGGACGGTGGCACCGGCCAGCTGGGCTGACACACGGCGACAGCTGCACGTCGAGCCCCGCCTGCGGTAGAACGGCGCGATGCCCGATCCCGCCGCGCCACCGCCGAGCCAGGCCTACGCCGACGCGCTGGCCCGGCGCACCGCGGAGCTGGCCGCCGCCGCTCAACCGCCGTCCTCGCCACACCGGGGAGCGGGCGGCAACCTCCGTGGCGCGGGAGAGGAAGCGGTGCGCGCCGTCGGGCACGACGCCGTCGCGCTGTCGCACGACCTGCACGCCCACCCCGAGGAGGCTTTCGCCGAGTACCGATCGGTGACCGCGGTGGCGGATACGCTGCGCGCCCACGGGCTCGCGGCACAGACCGGAGTGCACGGGTTGCCCACCGCGCTGCGGGCGGTCACCGGTTCCGGGCAGGCCCCTCGACTGGCCGTGCTCGCCGAGTTCGACGCGCTGCCAGGACTCGGGCACGCGTGCGGGCACAACGTCATCTGCGGTGCGGCCGTCGGAGCCTTCCTCGCGCTGCACCGGGTGCTGGCGCGCGACGACACCCCGGCCGGGACGGCGGTGCTGCTGTGTACGCCGGCCGAGGAGGGTGGCGGCGGCAAGGAGCTGATGGCGCGCGACGGGGCGTTCGACGGCCTCGACGCCGTGCTCATGTTGCACCCGTTCTCGCACGACATCGCCGACCACCCGTTTCTCGGGCGCCGCCAGCTCGAGGTCACCTACCACGGGGTGGCCGCACACGCCGCTGCGCAGCCTTTCATGGGACGCAACGCGCTCGATGCGGTGGTGCTCGGGTACCAGGGCGTCGCGATGCTGCGGCAGCACATCCCGCCGCCGGACCGGGTGCACGGCGTGATCCTCGACGGCGGGCAGCGCCCGAACGTGGTGCCGGACCGTGCGGTCGCCCGCTACTACCTGCGATCCCCCGAACCGGACACGCTGCGCGATCTCACGACCCGCGTGGAGGCCATCGCCGTGGCCGCGGCCGCCATGGCCGGGTGCGGCTACGAGCTGGACTGGGACCCCCGGCCCGGGTATCTGCCCATCCGGCACAACCGGACACTCGGCGCGCGCTACGCCGGTCACCTGGGCCGTTGCGGCCGGGCCGTGCTGCCCCGCGGTGTGGTGGACGAGTCGCTGACCGGCTCGACGGACCTGGGCAACGTCAGCGTCCGGGTGCCGGCCATCCACCCGATGATCGCGATCTCGGACCCCGGGGTGATGCTGCACACCCCCGGCTTCGCCGAGGCCGCTGCCTCCGGGCGGGCCGACGTGGCGGTGCGTGACGGGGCGGCGGGCTTGGCGCTGACCGCGCTGGACTTCCTCGCCGATGCCGACCTGCGGACCGCCGTGGCCGACGAGTTCGCCGCTGCCGGCGGCGTGCTCGACGTCGCCCGGTTCTTCGACGCGGGTCAGCCATGAGGACCCGGCTCGTCGTCCGGGTGACCGGTCGTCGGACGCGCACTACCGTGGACCGGTGCGAAGCAGAGCCGTCGAGGGCTACCTGGCGCAGCTGCCTGCCGAGCGGCGAGAGGTCGTGACGACGGTGCGCGACGTGGTCAACGCGAATCTCCCCGAGGGCTACACCGAGGGCATGGGCTGGGGGATGATCACCTGGTCGGTCCCGCTGGAGCGCTACCCCGACACCTATAACGGTCAGCCCCTGGGGTACGTGGCACTCGCCGCGCAGCAGCGCCACTACGCGTTGTACCTCATGGGCGCCTACTCCGAGCCGGGCGCCGAGCAACCCCTACGGCAGCGGTGGGAAGCCACAGGGCGCAAGCTCGACATGGGCAAGAGCTGCCTGCGGTTCCGTCGGATCGACGACCTCGACCTCGACATCATCGCCGAGCTCCTCGCGGCGACCCCGGTTGACGTCTTCCTCACCCGTTACGAAGCGTCCCGCCGGAATGGTTGACGCCAGCGAGGTTGACCCCCGTGAGGTTGACGCTGGGGGTGGGAGCAGACCGTGCCCGATGAGCTGATCGCCGTCACCGGTGCGACGGGCGCGCTCGGTGGCCGTATCGCCCGTCGGCTGGCGGCGCGGAACGTGCCGCAGCGGCTGGTGGTCCGCACGCCCGCTCGTGCGCCGCGGCTGGGCGGTACCGAGATCGCGACCGCGAGCTACGGGGACGCAGGCGCACTGCACCGGGCGCTGCGGGGCGTCGCCACCCTGTTGCTGGTGTCCGCCTCGGAGGACGCCGACCGAGTCGCGCTGCACACCTCGACGGTCGACGCGGCGCTGGGTGCCGGTGTGTCGCGGATCGTCTACGTCTCGTTCCTCGGCGCCGGTCCGGATGCGACGTTCACCTTCGCCAGGCACCACGGTCACACCGAGCAGCACATCCGCGGCACCGGCGCTGCCTTCACGTTCCTGCGCAACAGCCTCTACCTGGACATGCTGCCCGCCTTCGTCGGCGACGACGGGGTCATCCGCGGCCCGGCCGGCGCCGGCAAGGTCGGTGCGGTGGCCCGCGACGACATCGCCGACGTGGCCGTCGAGGTGCTCCTCGGTGACGGCCATGACGGGCTCGGCTACGACGTCACCGGCCGGGAGGCCATCACGCTGTCCGAGGCCGCGGCGCAGCTCGCGCGCGCCGCCGGGCGCCCGATCACCTACCACGCCGAGACGCTCGACGAGGCCCGCGCATCGCGTGCCGGCTACGGCGTCGAGGCGTGGGAGCTCGAGGGCTGGGTGAGCTCCTACGCCGCGATCGCCACCGGTGAGCTCGACGTGGTCACCGACACCGTCCCCGAGCTGACCGGCCACCCGGCGATGACGCTGTCCGAGCACCTGCAGGCCAATCCCCTGGTCTCATCCCCGGACAGCCGGGACTGAACGAGCCGCGCCGCACCCGACGGGGCACCCTCGGGGCCCCGTCGGGCTGCGACGGACTCAGCTGCAGCCGCTGGTGGATCCGCAGCCCTCGCAGACGTAGCACGACCCCGCGGGACGCATCTTGGTGCCGCAGGTCAGGCATAGTGGCGCGTCGGCCGCCTTGCCCAGCTGCAGTTCGAGCAGCTCGGTGGAGCTGGCGATCGACACCGGTGCCGGCCGCGCCTCGACCGTCGGCGGGACGGGGGTGGAGTCCACCGAGGTGCGCATGCCCTCGACGTCGACGTCCTCGTCGGACCCCTCCGAGCGATCATTGCCGGTCACCTGGGCGGTGCGCTCCTCGGCGGAGAAGATGCCCAGCTGTGACCGCTTCTCGTAGGGCAGCTGGTCCAGCGCGATTCGACGGAACAGGTAGTCGACCACGCTGGTCGCCATCCGGATGTCCGGATCATCCGTCATCCCGGCCGGCTCGAACCGCATGTTGACGAACTTGGAAACGTAGGTCTCCAGCGGAACGCCGTACTGCAGCGCTATCGAGATCGCCATCGAGAAGGCGTCCATCACCCCGGCCAGGGTGGAGCCCTGCTTGGACATCTTCACGAAGATCTCGCCCAGCCCGTCGTCTGGATACGACCCCGCCGTCATGTACCCCTCGGCGCCCGCGACCGAGAACGACACGGTCTCGCTCGGCCGCTTCTTGGGCAACCGCTTGCGGATCGGCCTGACCTCGGCGGCCGTCTTGTCCACCTCCGTGGTCGGTGCGGCGGACTTGCCGGTGGACAGCGGCTGCCCGACCTTACAGTTGTCCCGATAGATCGCGAGCGCCTTGAGCCCCAGCTTCCACGACTGGAAGTAGATCTCCTCGACCTCGGCGACCGTTGCCTTCTCGGGCAGGTTGACCGTCTTGGAGATGGCACCGCTGACGAACGGTTGCGCCGCCGCCATCATCCGAACGTGGCCCATCGGCTCGATGGCCCGCTCCCCCATGGCGCAGTCGAACACCGAGTAGTGCTCGGGCCGAAGTCCCGGGGCGTCGATGACGTGACCGTGCTCGGCGATGTACTCCACGATCGCCTCGCTCTGCTCATCCTGGTATCCCAGCGAGGCCAGCGCCTTGGGCACCGTCTGGTTGACGATCTGCATCGACCCGCCGCCGACGAGCTTCTTGTACTTCACCAGCGAGAAGTCGGGCTCGATCCCGGTGGTGTCGCAGTCGAGCATGAACGAAATGGTGCCGGTCGGCGCGACCACACTGGCTTGCGCATTGCGCCAGCCCTGCCGCTCCCCGATCCGGATACCCTCCTGCCACACCTTGGTCGCGGCCTTCTGCACGACCGAGTCGTTGTGGTCGTAGGTGCGGGTGAGGTCGTTGGCCGCGGCGTGCTTGCGCATCACCCGCTGGTGGGGTTCGGCGTTGCGGGCGTAGCCGTCGTACGGACCGACGACGCCGGCCAGCTCCGCGGAGCGCTTGTACGCGGCACCGGTCATCAGCGAGGTGATCGATGCCGCCAATGCGCGGCCACCGTCGGAGTCGTAGGCGTGCCCGGTGGCCATCAACAGCGCGCCGACATTCGTGTAACCGATGCCGAGCTGTCGAAACGCCCGGGTCACCTCGGCGATCTTCTCCGTCGGGAAGTCCGCGAAGCAGATCGAGATTTCCATCGCGGTGATGATCAGCTCCACCGTCTTGGTGAAGAGCTCGGCATCGAACGTGAGATCCTCACGAAGGAACTTCATGAGGTTGATCGACGCCAGGTTGCAGCTCGAATTGTCGAGGTGAAGATACTCGGAGCAGGGATTAGATGCAGTAATGCGACCCGACTCCGGGCAGGTGTGCCAGTCGTTGATGGTGTCGTCGTACTGCAGCCCTGGGTCGGCGCACTCCCAGGCTGCCTGGGTGATGTCGCGGAACAGATCCTTGGCGCGCACCGCGTCGACGACCTCGCCGGTCATCCGGGTTCGCAGCCCGAACTCACCGTCGGACTCGACAGCACGCATGAACTCGTCGGACACCCGAACCGAGTTGTTCGCGTTCTGGTATTGGACCGAGGTGATGTCCTTGCCGCCGAGGTCCATGTCGTAGCCGGCATCGCGCAGCACCTTGATCTTGCGTTCCTCGGCGGCCTTGGTCGCCACGAACTCGTCGATGTCGGGGTGGTCGACGTCGAGCACGACCATCTTCGCCGCGCGCCGCGTGGCACCGCCGGACTTGATGGTGCCCGCGGAAGCGTCCGCGCCGCGCATGAACGACACCGGGCCCGACGCGGTACCACCGGAGGACAGCAGTTCCTTCGACGAGCGGATCCGCGACAGATTCAGACCGGCGCCGGAGCCGCCCTTGAAGATCAGGCCCTCTTCCCGATACCAGTTGAGGATCGACTCCATGGTGTCGTCAACCGAAAGTATGAAACAGGCTGAGACTTGTGACGGAGAGTCAGTGCCGACGTTGAACCAGACCGGTGAGTTGAAGCTGAACACCTGATGCAGCAGCATCCAGGTCAGCTCGTGGGAGAAGATCGCGGCGTCGGTCTCGTTGCCGAAGTAGCCGTGCTCGAGACCGGCGGCGGTGTAGGCCCCGACCACCCGGTCGATGAGCTGGCGCAGGCTGGACTCGCGCGCCTCGGTGCCCGGGGCGCCGCGGAAGTACTTGCTGGTGACGATGTTGACCGCGTTGACCGACCAGAAGTCGGGGAACTCGACACCGCGCTGCTCGAAGTTGATCGTGCCGTCGCGCCAGTTCGTCATGATGACGTCCCGGCGCTCCCAGGTCACCTCGTCGTAGGGGTGGCGGCCCTCGGTCGTGTAGACGCGCTCTACCCGCAGTGCGCGCTTGGGCTTCACGTCCCCGGACCCCTCGGCTGCCGCGGTCCCGGCGGTCTCGGTCATTCCCTCTCCCTCGCTGCTCGTCACGCGGTCCGGGTACCCGGACCGCCGTACTGCCTCACCTTCGAGCCGTGCCCGCGCCGCCGGCTCAGGGCCGCGGCGCCTGCTGGCTTTCCTGCGCATGGCGCAGCTCCCGAATCTCCTTCTCGAAGTCCTCCACCGAGGAGAACGCCCGGTAGACGCTCGCGAAGCGCAGGTAGGCCACCTCGTCGAGCTCCCGCAGCGGCCCGAGGATCGCCAACCCCACCTCGTGGCTGGGCACCTCGGCACTGCCCGACGACCGGATCGTCTCCTCCACCCGATGCGCGAGTTGTTGCAGCGCGTCCTCGTCCACCGGACGTCCCTGGCAGGCCCGCGCGACGCCGCGCACAACCTTGTCCCGGCTGAACGGCTCGGTCACGCCGGACCGCTTCACCACCGCGAGCAGCGCCTCCTCGACGGTGGTGAACCTGCGGCCGCACCTGGCGCAGGACCGCCGGCGCCGGATCGCCTGACCCTCCTCGACCTCCCGGGAGTCCACCACCCTGGAGTCGGAGTGCCGGCAGAACGGGCACCGCACGACAACCACCTCCTCGGCCACTCGAAGTGCCACCGGCATGCCTGCGTCTGGGGACCGAGGTGGGGAGTGCAGGTGGATAACCTGGGGACAACCCGGCCTCAGCAGACCCAAACTGTGGGCGAATCACATCACTGTAACCACTATATGTTGGGGTCGACAGTAAGTCCAGCCGTGGCACCACGCAACCCGACGCGCCGTGGCGGACCGGCTCGAAGGCCGTGACGGTCATCGCCTCGCGGGAACCCGCAGCGGGTCACCGTGCTCGACGGCGGAGCCGGGCACCAGGTCGACCTCCACCGCGGACGTGCCGCCGGGCACCTCCGAGACGACCTGGCCGAGCAGCACGAGCCCGAACGCCACCGCGAATGTCACCAGTGCCACGACGACCAGGGCGGTGGCCCGGTCGCGCGCACGCTCGGCGGAGCAGGCTGCGACCTCGCCGCGGCGGGACAGCCGAGCCGAGGGCGCGATCCCGGCAGGCCGTACCGGCCCCGGACGAGTCCCCGGAGATCGCCGGTAGCGGTCCGTTCGTCCCGTGCTCTGCGGCCTGCCGGGCCCGCAACGGCCGCCGGGTAGTCCGGGGGCCCACGGCTGCGTGGGTGCCGTCATGACGTCCTCCTCATCGAACACCGGTTCGATCGAACTGCTGTGCGAACTGTGTACCACCGCAGTCCGACAGAATCGAGGAGATGCGGCGTGTCCTCGAACAGATGTTTGATCTCGGCCTCGAGTCTGGCTAGCGTCGGAGCCGGCCAGTGGGCGCAGCAGCGCCGTAGCGGCCCGGGACGGCGAGGAGGACACGCGGTGGCACGCAAGTCCGGCGATAGGCCGGGGCAGGATCCGGAACAGCAAGCCATCCCGGTCGAGGACCCCGCTCAGGTGCACGAGTTCCCCGAACCCGCGGAGGCACCCGATGCCGACGGGCTCACCCCACGCCAGCGCCGGGTGCTGGAGGTGATCCGCGATCGGGTCGAGCGGTTGGGCTATCCGCCCAGCGTCCGGGAGATCGGGGAGGAGGTCGGCCTGACCTCGACCTCCTCGGTCGCCCACCAGCTGCGCGCGCTCGAGCGCAAGGGGTACCTGCGCCGAGACCCCAACCGCCCGCGTGCTGTCGGCGTCCTGCCCGTCGAGCCCGTCCCTGCTGATCCCGTCGCCGACGAGCGTCCGAGCCCGACCTATGTCCCGGTGGTCGGGCGGATCGCAGCCGGCGGGCCCGTACTCGCCGAGGAGGCGGTGGAGGATGTCTTCCCGCTCCCGCGCGAGATCGTCGGCGAGGGCGCGCTGTTCCTGCTCCGGGTCACGGGTGACTCGATGATCGAGGCCGCGATCACGGACGGCGACTGGGTGGTGGTGCGCCAGCAGCCGAATGCGGAGAACGGTGACATCGTCGCCGCGATGATCGACGGTGAAGCCACCGTGAAGACGTTCAAGCGGCGCGACGGCGAGGTGTGGTTGCTGCCGCACAACCCCGCCTACGAGCCGATCGCGGGGCAGGCCGCGACCGTGCTGGGTCGGGTGGTGGCGGTACTGCGCCGGCTGTGAGCGGCCTCAGGTCCGGCGGCGACGGCCCGAGACCGCGACCAGCACCGTTGCGACGGCGACCGCGAGCACGGCGCCTTGCCACGCCGGCAACCCGCCGTCGGCAGCGTCGCCGCCGGGATCGCCGCCGACACCTGGCGGTCCGTCCCCGACCGGCCCGGCGGGTGCGGGTGCCACCGAGCCGGCCGGCGGCGTCACCAGCGTGGTGGCGCCGCGCACCGCGCGGATCGGTGCCGGGCCTGCCGCGCCTTCCGAGGCCGACAGCAGCGTCCCGTCCGGGGCCAGTGCCACCGCCTCGCCCTGCGGCTCCCCGGGCAGCGGCACGCGCACCGGCGCGCGCACCGGCGCGCGCTCCAGCGCGGTAGCGACGTCGCCTTCGCCGACCGCGTAGAGATAGGCGTCGGTGTAGGTACGCACTGCCAGCACGTCACCGTCGGCGCTGGTCGCGGCTCCGGTGACCAGCGTCGAGCCCACTGAGCCGACCGGCCCGCCCGCCGTGTCGGTGGGTCCGAGCCGCACCGACGCGACACGCTGCAGCGGTGTCGGCCCGGGTGCGGCCAGCGTGCCGGCGGGCCGGTAGACACCGGCGGCACCGAGCGCCTCCTTGGTCACGACGTACGGCACACCGGCCCGGTCGAGCAGCAACGCCTCCGCGTCGTGCGGCCCGTCCGGGTAGACCAGCCGGAACAGCGTCGCCTCGCCGTCCCGGGTGAGCCGGTGCAGCGCGACGGTCTCCCGGTCGAGGTCGTTGTCCCCGGTGTCGGCCAGCCACAGTGCCCCGTCGGCAGCCAGCGCGAGGTCCTCGATGTCGTAGGGATTGACCCCGGCGGTGATGACGTCGTCCACCGCGCAGCTCGTGGGGTCGAGGACGAAGACCTCGAGGCGCTGCCCACCGTCGGCCACGGCGAACCAGCGTTGGCCGTCGGCGACCAGGCCGGACAGCTCGGTGAGCTCGGGCTCGGACGGTGTGCACAGCGGGGTCACCGGCGGCACGGCCCGGCCCGCACCGATCGCGAGCAGCGCCGCGAGCGGCAGCGCGAGCCCACCGCAGCGACGTGCGAACCCGCTCAGCCCTGCACCTGGAAGCCGGCCAGCGCGCCGGCGAGGTCGGGACGGACCCGGGCACGCATCCGGGTGCCGTCCTCGGTGTGGTCGGTGGCGAGCACCTCCCCCTCCGAGTGCACCCGCGCGACGAGCGCACCTTCGGTCCACGGCAGCATCGCGTCGACCTCGACCTCGGGACGGGGCAGCATCCCGGCGATCCGGTCGACGAGCTCGCCCACGCCGTGACCGGTGGCCGCGGAGACGAACACCGCGTCGGGCATCAGGTTGCCGATCCGGGCCACGGTCAGCCGGTCGACCGCGTCGACCTTGTTGATGACCAGCAGCTCGCGTGGCATCGGCTCATCGCGATCCTCGGTGACCTCGGCCAGCACCGCGCGAACGGCGTTGACCTGCTCCTCGGGCAGCGGGTCCGCACCGTCCACGACGTGGACCAGCAGGTCGGCATCGGCGACCTCCTCCAGCGTGGAGCGGAACGCCTCCACGAGCTGGTGCGGGAGGTGGCGCACGAAACCGACGGTGTCGGTGAGCGTGTACCCGCGACCGTCGGGTGTGGTGGCGCGCCGCGTCGTCGGGTCCAGGGTCGCGAACAGCGCGTCCTGGACCAGCACCCCCGCGCCGGTGATCGCGTTCAGCACGCTCGACTTGCCGGCGTTGGTGTAGCCCGCGATAGCGACGCTGGGGACGGCGTTGGCGCGCCGCCGCCCGCGCTTGGTCTCCCGGACGGTACGCATCGAGCTGATCTCGCGGCGTAGCTTGGAGATCCGCCGGTGCACCCGCCGCCGATCGGTCTCGAGCTTCGTCTCACCGGGGCCACGAGTGCCGACACCACCACCACCCGCGCCGCCGCCGGCGCCGCCCGCCTGCCGGGACAGCGACTCGCCCCAGCCGCGCAGCCGGGGCAGGAAGTAGTTCAGCTGTGCCAGCTCGACCTGCGCCTTGCCCTCCTTCGAACGGGCGTGCTGGGCGAAGATGTCGAGGATCAGCGCCGTCCGGTCGATCACCTTGACCTTGAGCTTGTCCTCCAGCTGACGCAGCTGGCCCGGGGCCAGCTCACCGTCACAGATGACGGTGTCCGCGCCGGTGGCCAGCACCACGCTGCGCAGCTCGGACACCTTCCCGGAACCGATGTAGGTGGCCGGATCGGGGCGCTCGCGACGCTGCACGAGGCCGTCGAGCACCTGCGAGCCCGCGGTCTCGGCGAGCCGCGCCAGCTCGGTCAGCGACGCGTCGACCTGCGCTGCGGATCCCTCGGTCCACACCCCGACCAGTACCACGCGCTCGAGACGCAGCTGCCGGTACTCGACCTCGGTGACGTCGGTGAGCTCGGTGGACAGGCCCTCGACCCGGCGCAGTGAGATGCGCTCCTCGAGGTCGAGCTCACCGTGGGAGGGCTCGTTGTGGGCCTCGCTGTGGGCCTCGCTGTGAGCGC
The DNA here is from genome assembly GCA_009379815.1 of Pseudonocardiaceae bacterium. Classification (GTDB taxonomy): domain Bacteria; phylum Actinomycetota; class Actinomycetes; order Mycobacteriales; family Pseudonocardiaceae; genus WHSY01. Next base: position 23,988 of record WHSY01000023.1, on the reverse strand, counting down.
TGTCGTCGAACTCGGCCGTGAGGTCCTCGGAGAGCTCGTCGAGCGTGTCACGGCCGACCGGGCCGGTAGGTGAAGTCGTCATACGCCTGTCATCGTTGCACGTCCGACGGATCCCGCCCAGCGAATTCGCCCTCACCCTCCCGGGTAAAAGGCGACGTAAACGGCCTGCCGAGATCCCGACGGATCCACCGCTCGTGCGGCGAACTCCTGCATCAACGCGTGCAGCCGGTCCCGGAATTCCGCGGCGCCGCCCTCGTCGAGGGCCAGCACGAGCCGGGTCTGGTCGACGCGCTCGACCCCGACGTCGGCCACCTCGGCCAGGTACGCCTCGAGCATCGCCTCGTGGGTCGCCGACCCGTCCTCGTCGCGCCAGTCCAGCCGCCAGGACAGCGCCGTCGCCCGGTACGGGATCTCGCGCGCTCCCCGATTGCCCCGCCGTGCCGGCAGGGCCTCGAGCAGTTCCATCCCGGTCAGCCGGCGGACGTGGTGCAGCGTGGTGGCCGGATCCCGGCCGAGGGGGGTGTGGGGCACGCTGCCACTGGGCGGGCTGCTCGGCGAGTGGGTCCGGGTCCGCACCGCACTCGCCATGAGCATGGTCGGTTCGGCGCTCGCGGTCGGCTGGGTGCTCGCCTCGCCGTTGCGCGGGATGCGGGACCTGCCCGTGTCGGCCTCGTCCGACGCCGTCTGATCAGGCCTGCTGCCACCACTGCGAGTCCAGCCGGCCGCGCGCGACCAGCACCGCGGGCCCGGTCAGCGTGCTGCCGTCCGCGGTGATGACGACGTGTACCCGCCCCCCTGGCACCTCGACGTCCGCCGCCCCGGTGTGCTGCCCTGCTGCGTGCAGTGCCGCCGCGACCGCGGCGACGGTGCCGGTGCCGCACGAGCGGGTCTCCCCCACGCCCCGCTCGTGCACCCGCATCCGCACCCGATCGGGTGAGAGCACGTTGACGAACTCGACATTGACGCCATGCGGGAACGCCGCCGCGTCGTGACCCGGCGCCACGGTGAGGTCCAGCTGCTCGACCGGTAGTGCGGTCACGCATGCGAGGTGCGGGTTGCCGACGTCGACGGCGAGCCCGTCGAACGTCGCCGCCCCGGTCGTCACCGTCGACGGGCACCCGAGGGTCACCGGGCCCATGGCGACGGCGACCGCGCCGTCGTCGTGGACCCGCACCGATCGGGATCCCGAGCGGCTGCCGACGCGGAACTCCTGGCCGCTGACCAGCCCGGCCTCCAGCAGGTAGCGGGCGAACACCCGGATTCCGTTGCCGCACATCTCGGCCAGGCTGCCGTCGGCATTGCGGTAGTCCATGAACCACTCGCCCGGCGCGCTGCCGGCAGCGGCGTCGGGTATCGCAGCGGCAGGTACGGCGCGCAGCACCCCGTCCGCGCCGAGCCCCCGGTGCCGGTCGCACAGCGCGCGCACCCTCGACTCGGTGAGCTCGAGCTCGCCGGCCGGGTCGGGAAGCAGCACGAAGTCGTTCTCCGTGCCGTGGCCCTTGAGGAACTCGATACCCGCCTCCATCCCGTCGACGAGCCTACCCGCGCCACGCCGTCGTCCATGAGCTCGACACCAGGGGGCTCAGCTCGGCTGCATGCCCCCACGGTGTCGAGCTCATGGACGTCGAGGGGCCCGGTCGACCAGCGTCAGCGCTGCGTCGAGCAGGTCGGACCGGCCGGCGTCGAGCCAGTGGACCCGGTTGTCGCGACGAAACCACGACCGCTGCCGCCGCACGAAGCGCCGGGTCGCCCGCGCGGTCGGCCCGGCGGCGGCACCCGGATCCTCCCCTGCATCGATGGCGGCGAGGACCTGCTGGTAACCGAGCGCGCGCGAGGCGGTGCGGCCCTCCCGCAGCCCCCGCGGCAGCAACGACCAGACCTCCTCGACGAGCCCCGCGGCGAACATCTGCTCCACCCGCGCGTCGACCCGGGCGTCCAGCTCGTCGGCATCCAGGTCGAGGCCGAGCTGCACGGTGCCGTAGCGCTCCGGGCCGGGCCGAGGCAGCGACGCGGAGAACGGCCTGCCGGTCAGCTCGACGACCTCCAGCGCCCGCACCACCCGACGGCCGTTGCTCGGCAGGATGCGCTCGGCCGCGGCCGGATCGAGCTCGCGCAACCGGGCGTGCAGCGCGGCCGCGCCCTGTGCGGCGAGCTCGTCCTGCAGCCGGGCACGCACGTCCCGGTCGGTGCCGGGGAACTCCAGATCGTCGAGCACCGCGCGCACATACAGCCCGGACCCACCGGCCAGCACCGGGACCCGCCCGGCCGCGAGTAGCTCGGTCACGGCGTGCCGGGCGTCGCGCTGGTAGGCGGCGACCGAGGCGGGCTCGGTGACCTCCAGGACGTCGAGCTGGTGGTGCGGCACGCCACGCCGCCGCTCCGGCGCCACCTTGGCGGTGCCGACGTCCATCCCCCGGTAGAGCTGCATCGCGTCGGCGTTGACCACCTCACCGCCCAGCCGCAACGCCAGCTCGATGGCGAGGTCGGACTTGCCGGTGGCGGTCGGCCCCACTACGGCGACCGGTCGCGGTGTCACCGGACCGCCTCCCAGAGCGCGACGTGGTAGCCGACGCCGTAGGGAGCCGCGGAATACACCAGCTCGCCTCGCCACCGTGGTGCGCTGGCCTGTGCCACCGCCGCACCCACCTGCCACGCCTCGCGCCCCGCGACTCCCAACTCCTCGGCCAGCGCGGGGTCCAGCGACAGCAGGGCGGCGAAATCCGCGGCGCCGAGCGCGGCCGCGACCCGCGCGTCGAAGGCTTCCGCACGGGGGTCGAAGTATCCCGGAGCCTTCACGGAGCGGGTGGCTGAGCCGTCCCCGAGCACCAGCAGCCCGACCGGCTCGGCCTCCGCACCGAGCTCGGCGGCCAACCGGCGACCGGTCCGCGCACACTCGGCCGGGCCCGTCCCGGCGCGGACCGGTGCGGGACGGACGACCAGGTCGGGGGCGTCGACATACGCCCGCAGCCAGCCTGCGACGAGCAGCGGGAGCGGGAGGTCGTCACGCGGCGGGCAGGGGTGCGGGCCCAGCGACACCGCGACGTCGGCACCGTAGCCTCGCATCGTGCCCGCCGACCCGGCCGCCGCCGCGTCCCCCGCACCGACGGCGACCCAGCTCCGGCAACCGGACGCCAGCGCACGGGCCGCTGCCAGGCACGCATCGCGGAGTGCGAGCGTCTCGCCCGCGGCCCCGGCCGCCACCTCCGGGACCAGGATCGGCGGGTGCGGGACGATGGCCACGCGCACGATCACGGGCCCAGATTAGTGTGCGCAACGCACAGCCGGTTCCGGGCTCGGGGTCTGACCTGCTTGAATGCCGCCGTGAACCGGGGCCGGAGTAGCAGCAGCCGGCCCGAGTGCAGTTCCCCGCGATCGCGGGGGCCCGACGCCGGTGCCGGCGAGCGGGCACGAGGTGAGGAAGGTCGATATGACCGAGCACACCAGCAACGACCAGGGCAGCAACGGGCGGCCGGTGGGCGCCCGGCCACACGTCGAGGCCGCGTCGAGGAACCCGCAGCGCTGGGGTCGGGTCGACGACGAGGGCACCGTTTACGTCCGTCTCGGGGAGGAGGAACGCGCCGTCGGCTCGTGGCAGGCCGGTACGGCCGCCGAAGGGCTGGCGCATTTCGCGAGGCGCTTCGACGACCTGGTGACAGAGGCTGAGCTGACCGAGACCCGGCTCGCTTCGGGTGCCGGCGATCCCAAACAGGCGCGCAGCCGCGTCCGGGTGCTCCGAGCGGAGCTGGCCGAGCCGACCGTGGTCGGCGACCTGACCGGCCTCGCCACGTTACTCGATCACCTGCAGGCCACCGCAGAGCAGGCCACCGCCGATGCGAAGGCCGCCCGCGAGCGGGCCCGGACGGCGGCCGTGTCACGCAAGGAGGCCCTCGCCGAGGAGGCCGAGCACATCGCCGCGGAATCCACCCAGTGGAAGACCGGCGGCGACCGGATGCGTGCCATCCTCGACGAGTGGAAGACGGTCAAGGGTGTGGACCGCAAGACCGACGATGTGCTGTGGCGACGCTTCAGCAAGGCCCGGGACGCCTTCAACCGGCGACGCGGGGCCCATTTCGCCGAGCTGGACCGCCAACGCGCCGGCGCCCGTGATCGCAAGGAGGAGCTCGTCGCGCAGGCCGAGGAGCTCGCCGACTCCACGGACTGGGGACCGACCGCGGGCCGCTATCGGGAACTGATGGCGGAGTGGAAGACGGTCGGGCGCGCCCCGAAGGACACCGACGACGCGCTGTGGCAGCGCTTCCGGGCGGCCCAGGACCGATTCTTCCGCCGCCGCACGGAGGCGTTCTCCGAGCGCGACGCCGAGTTCATCGAGAACGCGCGGGTCAAGGAGGCCCTGCTCGCCGAGGCCGACCGGATCGACCCCGCTGCCGATCTCGAGGCTGCCCGCGCGCAGCTGCGCGGCATCCAGCAACGCTGGGAGGCGGCAGGCAAGGTGCCCCGCGAGCGGATCAAGGAGCTGGAGGGGCGGCTGCGCGCGGTGGAGGAGCGGGTCCGGTCGGCGGCCGACTCGCAGTGGCGGCGCTCGGACCCCGAGGCGCAGGCACGGGTCGCCCAGTTCCGGGACCGGGTCGAGCAGTTCGAGGAGCAGGCCGCGAAGGCGCACGCCGCCGGAGACGCCCGGCGCGAACGCCGCGCCCAGGAGCAGGCCGCGCAATGGCGGGAGTGGCTGGCGGCTGCGGAGCAGGCGCTGGCCACCCGGTAACAACCCCCGGCCACCCGGGCAGCGGCCCGCTCAGTGCCGCGACCAGGCCAGCCGCAACCACTGCGAGGCGAGCACCACCACGGCCAGCACGGCCAGCACCATCCCGATACCCGGACCGGGCCCGTCGGTTGTCTGGCGGGACCAGATCGCCCAGACGCCGTCGATCACACAGTACGCGCAGCCGAACGCACTGGCCCACACCAGGCCCCACCGCCGGGACAGCAGCGCGAGCGTGGACAGCACCACGCCGAATCCGAGCGCTGCACCGGCGAAGAGGCGCGGCAGCACGCCGACGTCGACCGCCGGCCCGGTCGTCCCGCGCAGCAGGTCCCAGCCGTTGGCGCCGCCGACCCACGGCAGCACCGCGGCCACCAGCAGCAGCATGACGGCCGAGGCGATCACGACCGCGCGGGCTCCCGGATCCACGGTGCGCAGGGCGGCCCGCTCGACCGAGTCGATCTCGGCACGCAGCGCTGCGACCTCCCTGGCGTCGTCGTTGGGTTGGTCGTCGCCGGGTCGGTCGTCGCCGTCAGCCGGCATCACGCGCCGCATCCCGCCTGCTCGGGTGCGGGATTGTCGGGCCGTCCGAAGGAGGGCAGCCCGAGCGTCACGCCCGGCGTCGACGGGCGGTTCCCGGCCGCCCAGTTGTCACCGGCACGGGTACGGCGGTGCGCCCGCGGCGCCATATCGGACACGAGATGGTGCGGGGCGCCGTAGGTGATCTCGGTGTGTACCACGTCGCCTGGGCGCACCGTGGCCGTGCCGGGATCGAAGTGCACCAGCCGGCCGTCGCGGGCGCGGCCGCTCATCCGATGGGTCGCGGCGTCCTTGCGCCCCTCGCCCTCCGAGACCAGCACCTCGACCGTGGTGCCCTGCAGCGCCCGGTTGCATTCCCGGGAGATCTGCTCCTGCACCGCGACGAGTCGCTCGTAGCGCTGCTGCACGACCTCCTTGGGCACCTGGTCGGGCAGGCCCGCGGCGGGTGTGCCGGGCCGTGGTGAGTACTGGAAGGTGAACGCCTGGGAGAACCGGGCGGCCCGCACCACGTCCAGTGTGGCCTCGAAGTCCGCCTCGGTCTCGCCGGGGAAGCCGACGATGATGTCGGTGCTGATCGCGGCGTCGGGCATGGCGGCGCGGACGTCGTCGAGGATGCGCAGGTAGCGCGTGGACCGGTAGGAGCGGCGCATCGACCGCAGCACGGCGTCCGAGCCGGACTGCAGCGGCATGTGCAGCTGGTGGCAGACGTTCGAGGTGGCCGCCATCGCCTCGATGACGTCGGCGGTGAAGTCGCGCGGGTGCGGTGAGGTGAAGCGAACCCGCTCCAGCCCGTCGATGCCGCCGCAGGCCCGCAGCAGGGCGGCGAACGCTGAGCCCTGCTCTGGCCCGGTCTCGAATCCTACCCCGTAGGCGTTGACGTTCTGCCCGAGCAGCGTCACTTCGAGCACGCCCTCGTCGACCAGTGCCTGCACCTCGGACAGCACCTCGCCGGGCCTACGGTCGACCTCCTTGCCGCGCAGCGAGGGCACGATGCAGAAGGTGCAGGTGTTGTTGCAGCCCACCGAGATCGACACCCAGCCGGAGTGCGCCGAGTCGCGCCGGGCGGGCAGCGTCGACGGGAACACCTCGAGGGATTCGGCGATCTCGATCTGCGCTGCGTCGTTGTGCCGCGCCCGGTCGAGCAGCGCGGGCAGCGAGCCGAGATTGTGCGTACCGAACACGACGTCGACCCAGGGAGCGCGCCGGGTGATCTCGCTCCGGTCCTTCTGCGCCAGGCAGCCGCCCACCGCGATCTGCATCCCGGGATTGGCTCGCTTGACCGGCCGCAGGTGACCGAGGTTGCCGTAGAGCCGGTTGTCGGCGTTCTCGCGCACCGCGCAGGTGTTGAACACGACGACATCGGGCGTGTCCCCCTCGGCGGCCGGCACGTAGCCGGCGGCCTCGAGCATCCCGGCCAGGCGCTCGGAGTCGTGCACGTTCATCTGGCAGCCATAGGTGCGCACCCGGTAGCTGCGTGCGGTGGTGGTCGCTGCTGTGGTGGTCGCTGCTGTGGTGGTCGCTGCTGTGATTGTCACTGCGCCGGTCATCCCTCCTCCCCGGCAGCCCAGGATACGGACGCCCGGGCGGCGACGCGTGCGTGGGCTGCGGTCACTGACCGGGGACGTGTCGATGCTCCGATCGGGGAAAGTTCTCGCCGGTGAGCGGCGGATTCGTGACAGAGTTGCAACTCCCGATCCCGCCACCGATCAGGACGCGTGGGGTAGGGATGCCCTTACGCCCCACCGGGCGCCGCAACACGGAGGGGAACATGACGGCAACCACGCCGCCGATGATCAAGATGGCAGCGGTCAACAAGCACTTCGGGTCGCTGCACGTGCTCCGTGACGTCGACCTCGAGGTCGACCGTGGCCAGGTCGTCGTGGTGCTCGGGCCCTCCGGCTCCGGCAAGTCGACACTGTGCCGCACGATCAACCGGCTCGAGCCGATCGACCAGGGCACGATCGAGGTCGACGGCGCACCGCTGCCCGCCGAGGGCCGCGAACTGGCCAGGCTGCGCGCGGACGTGGGAATGGTCTTCCAGCAGTTCAACCTCTTCGCGCACAAGACGGTCATCGAGAACGTGACGCTGGGGCCGATCAAGGTGCGCAAGCTCGGCAGGTCGCAGGCCCACGAGACCGCCATGACACTGCTCGACCGCGTCGGCATCACCGACCAGGCCGACAAGTACCCGGCGCAGCTGTCCGGTGGTCAGCAGCAACGGGCCGCGATCGCCCGCGCGCTGGCCATGCGGCCCAAGGTGATGCTGTTCGACGAACCCACCTCGGCGCTCGACCCCGAGATGATCAACGAGGTGCTCGACGTGATGGTCGCGCTCGCCGACGAGGGCATGACCATGCTGGTGATCACCCACGAGATGGGCTTCGCCCGCCGCGCCGCGCATCGGGTGGTGTTCATGTCCGACGGCGAGATCGTCGAGGACGCGGCTCCTCAGGAGTTCTTCACCGCGCCCCGCTCGGACCGTGCGCGCGACTTCCTGGGCAAGATCCTGACGCATTGACCGTCTCCGTCCGGCCTCCCGGTCGGCGGTCCTACTCGAAGTGAGGAGAAGCGATGCGCTGGAACCCGATGCTGCGAGTCGGTGCCGCGGTGTTCGCCGTCGGGCTGGTCGCGGCCGCGTGCGGGCAGCAGGAGTCGCTCGGTGGTGGCGGGGGTCAGGCTCCGGAGTACGAGGTCGTGCAGGACCCACGGTTCGCGCCGGGCACGACGATGGCCGAGCTGAGCGAGGCCGGAACCATCCGGATCGGTACGAAATTCGACCAACCGCTGTTCGGGTTGCGGAACCTCGACGGCCAGATGCGGGGCTTCGACGTCGAGATCGCCAAGATCATATCAGGCCAGCTCGGCATCGCGCCGGAGGACATCGAGTGGGTGCAGTCGCCGTCCGCGCAGCGCGAGGATCTGATCGAGCGCGGTGAGGTGGATATGGTCGTGGCCACCTACACGATCAACGACGAGCGCGCACAGCGGGTCTCCTTCGCCGGCCCCTACTACCAGGCGGGCCAGATCCTCATGGTGCGGTCGGACAACCAGGAGATCACCGGGCCGGACTCGCTGCGCGGCAGCGGCGCCCGGGTGTGCACGGTGACCGGTTCCACGCCGTCGGAGAACATCCGGCCGTTCATCGAGGAGAGCCAGCTGGTGCTCTTCCAGCAGTACTCGCAGTGCCGCGACGCGCTGGGGACCGACCAGGTCGACGTGGTGACGACCGACAACGTCATCCTGCTCGGTTACGTCGCGAACAGTGAAGGCCAGTTCAAGCTCGTCGGTGACACCTTCACCGAGGAGCCCTACGGGGTGGGCATTCCCAAGGGCGATGTGCAGTTCTGCCTGTTCATCAACCAGGCACTCACCGAGGCCGCCGGAACCGGCGCCTACCAGCGCGCCTGGGAGGCCACCGCAGGCACCGTGGCCGAGGAGACACCGGAGCTGCCTGAGCTCAACTCCTGCCGCTGAGCCGTGCAGCCTGTCATCTCGTTCCTCGGAGCCGTCGTCGGCTACTTCGACCCCGTCATCGACAACATCGGGCTGTTCGCCGATGCCTTCCTGCACACATTGGAAATCGTTGTGTACGCAGCGGTCGGCTCGCTGGCGCTGGGAACGGTCGTCGCGGCCTTCCGGGTCTCCCCCGTCTCGCCGCTGCGCTGGGTCGGTACGAGCTGGGTGACGGTCTTTCGCAACTGTCCACTCACCGTGGTGCTGTTCTTCTGCGCTTTCGGGCTACCCGAGATCGGGATCAACGGCGCCTACTTCTGGTTCGGAGTCACCGGCCTGGTGCTCTACACCTCGGCATTCGTCAGCGAAGCGGTGCGCAGCGGCATCAACTCGGTCTCGGCGGGGCAGGCCGAGGCGGCCCGCGCGATCGGGCTGACATTTCGCCAGTCGATGGGCCAGGTCGTGTTCCCGCAGGCGTTCCGCACCGTTGTGCCACCGCTGGGCAGCGTCATCATCGCAATGATCAAGAACTCCGCGATCGTCGGCGCGTTCGGTGTCGGCAATGAGCTGTTCAGCGTGCACGCCACCCTGGTGTCCGCCCGCGGGCTGGCCCTCATCCCCGTCCTGCTCGGGGTCGCTGCCGGCTACCTGATCATCACGCTCACGGGCGGGGCGCTGCTGGGTGTCCTGGAACGGAAGGTGGCGATAGCTCGGTGAGTACGCCCGTCCTCTACGACAACCCCGGCCCACGCAGCCGGCGCCGGATCGCGGTCGCCTCCGTGATCACCGGGATAGGTCTGCTCGCCGCCGTCACGCTGGTGCTGGTGCAGCTGTACCAGCGCGGTGAACTCTCCGAGGCGAAGTGGGGACCGCTGGTCAACCCGTACAACCCGCTCTTCGCCGCCGCGTGGACCGGGCTGTTGCAGGCCCTGGCACGGAACGTCTACGCGGCCGCGCTGGCGATGGTGCTGTCGCTGGCGGTGGGCACCATGCTTGCGCTGACCCGGATCACCAGCGCTGCCTGGTACCGCTGGGCCGTGGTGGGCTTCATCGAGCTCTTCCGCGGGCTGCCGGTGGTGATCGCCATCTTCCTGGCCTACCGGATCCTGCCCGAGCTCGGCGTCGAGCTGCCCCGCGTGTGGTACCTGGTCATCGGGCTGACCGCCTACAACTCGGTCGTCATCGCCGAGATCGTTCGCTCCGGAGTCGCATCGCTGCCGCGCGGCCAGGCCGAGGCGGCGTCCTCGATCGGGCTCACCCGGGGTCAGTCGCTGCGGCTGGTGCAGCTGCCGCAGGCCTTCCGAGTGATGCTGCCGGCGCTGATCAGCCAACTGGTGGTGGTGTTCAAGGACACGTCGCTCGGGTTCATCATCCTGTTCCCCGAGGTCCTGAGCTTCGCCGGCATCGCGATCCAGTCGCTGGACAATCCGCTGCAGCTCTACTTCGTCATTGCGGTCATCTTCATCACGATCAACTACCTGCTCAGCAGGCTCGCGGTGTACGTCGAGCGGCGAGTGTCGCGCGCCCGCCCGACGTCGCCCACACCGGCTGGCGCGGCACCCCACACCGAGCCGCAGCCGTTGGCCGGGACGAGCACGACGGGCGGGTGAGCCCGGCTAGAGTCGTGCCGATGCAGGCGCGTGCGGTGACCGCGGGACCGGGCCGGGATGGCTGAGCCCCCGGCACGGCAGCCATGGCCCGCTCCCCCGCCGCCGCAACGGCCGCTGCCGGGTACCCGGCTCTGGCGAACGCTGCGGGGGTGGCGTCGCCGGGGACTGCTGACCATCCGCCGGCTGGGGTGCGGCCTGCTCGTGGTGGTGGTCGTGGTGGTCGCCGGGTTGGTGCTGCTCGACCGCACCCTCGACGGCATCAACGCGATGTTCGGCGAGGAGCCGGTACCCGGCAGCCCGCTCGACACCGTCGCCCCCACGACACCGGCGAGCAGCGGCTCGGAGCGCATCGATCTCATCACCCGACGCGACCGGCTCATCATCGGCGTGCAGGAGATGCCCGGGCTGGTCGAGCGCGAGCAGGCAACCCGGGAGTACTCCGGGTTCGACATCGCGCTGGCCGCGCTGATCGCCCGCGAGCTCGGCGTCGATCCCGCCGACACCGCCTTCAAGCCGCTGCCCGACGGGTACCGGGAGTCCGCGCTGGTCAACGGTGAGGCCGACCTCATGCTCGGGGGTTACGCGATCACCGAAGCACGGCGCACCGAGGTGGGGTTCGCCGGACCCTACCTGCGCAGCCCGCAGCGGCTGGCGGTGCCGGCGGGCAACGACGGCAGCGGGGCCGACGTGCTCGCTGCCGGCACGGTGTGCACGGCGGAGGGTTCCCCGACCGCGCTCGCGCTGGCTCCCAGGCTCGGCGAGCGCCTCATCACCCGAGGCAGTCTCGACAGCTGCGCGCGGCTGCTCGGCAGCAGGGCCGACGCGCTGGCCGGCAGTGCGCTGGCGCTGTCCGGCCAGCGAGCGCAGGATCCGGGTGCGTTCGAACTCATCGGGTCGCCGCTCGGCGAGACCCGCTACGGTGTCGGGCTACCGCCCGGTGACGAGGTCCTGCGGCACCGGGTGCGCGATGTGCTGCGCCGGGCGGTCGAGGACGGGACGTGGGCACGGCTCTACGCCCAGTACCTGGGTACCCCGGTTCCCGCTCCGCCGCGTATCGGCGGCTGAATCCCTACCGCTGGCGGCGGAACAGCTTGGTGATCGGGAAGAACGGGTCGTAGCGGCGGTCGGCCACCCGCTCCTTCATCGGGATCAGCGCATTATCGGTGATCTTGATGTGCTCGGGGCAGACCTCGGTGCAGCACTTGGTGATGTTGCACATCCCCAGCCCGTGGTCGTCCTGCACGTCCTGCTTGCGATCGATGCCCTGCTCGGCGGCGGCGTCGAGCGGATGCATGTCCAGCTCCGCGACCCGCATCAGGAAGCGGGGCCCGGAGAAGGACTCCTTGTTCTCGTCGTGGTCACGGATGACGTGGCAGACGTCCTGGCACAGGAAGCACTCGATGCACTTGCGGAACTCCTGGGAACGTTCCACATCGACCTGCTGCATGCGGTAGTCGCCGGGCTGCACTCCCTTCGGCGGGACGAATGCGGGCACCTCGCGCGCCTTGACGTAGTTGTAGGATACGTCGCAGACGAGGTCCCGGATCACCGGGAAGGTCTTCATCGGCGTCACCACGACGGTCTCGTTCGGATCCAGCGTCGACATCCGTGTCATGCACAGCAGCCGGGCGCGCCCGTTGACCTCCGCGCTGCACGAGCCGCACTTGCCCGCCTTGCAGTTCCATCGCACCGCCAGGTCGGGGGCCTGGGTCGCCTGCAGCCGGTGGATCACGTCGAGGACGACCTCGCCCTCGTTGACCTCCGCGTCGAAGTCGACGAGCTCGCCGCCCTCGGCGTCGCCCCGCCAGACCCGGAAGTGTTGCTGGTATCCCATCAGGGGCTCTCCTCCGGGAGCTCGACGTCGGTGTAGTACTTCTCCAGTTCGCTGCGCTCGAACAGCTCGACCAGGTCACCGCGCATGGGCGGCTGCCCCTCGGCGGCCACGTCGACGCCGTCGGAACCGGCCGTACAGACCAGCAGCGTGTGCCGCCAGTTCGGGTCCATGGCGGGAAAGTCGTCGCGGGTGTGGCCGCCGCGACTCTCGGTGCGCTCCAGCGCCGCCTTCGTCACGCACTCGCACACCACGAGCATGCTGCGCAAGTCCAGCGCGAGGTGCCAGCCGGGGTTGAACTGCCGGTGGCCCTCGACCACCACACGGTCGGCGCGCCGGCGCAACTCGTCGAGTTTCTTGAGCGCGAGCTCCATCTCGTCGGCCTTGCGGATGATGCCGACCAGGTCGTTCATGGTCTGCTGCAGCTCCTGCTGCACCGTGTAGGGGTTGTCGGTGGCACCGCCCGCACCGTCACCGAACGAGTTCACGGCCATCGCCCCGGCCGCCGTGACGTCGGACTCGTCGACCGCGGGGCGGCGACCGAGGGAATCCACGTACGATGCCGCGCCGGCTCCGGCACGACGGCCGAAGACGAGCAGGTCGGACAGCGAGTTGCCGCCCAGCCGGTTCGACCCGTGCATCCCGCCTGCGACCTCACCGGCCGCGAAGAGGCCGGGCACCGAGGCCGCTGCAGTGTCCGGGTCGACCTGCACGCCGCCCATCATGTAGTGGCAGGTCGGACCGACCTCCATCGGCTCGGCGGTGATGTCGACGTCGGCGAGCTCCTTGAACTGGTGGTGCATCGACGGCAGCCGTTTGATGATGACCTCGGCGGGCATCCGGGAGGACACGTCGAGGAACACGCCGCCGTGCGGGGATCCGCGGCCGGCCTTGACCTCCGAGTTGATCGCCCGGGCGACCTCGTCACGGGGCAGCAGCTCCGGCGGTCGCCGGTTGTTGTCCGGGTCCTCGTACCAGCGGTCCGCCTCGTCCTCGCTGTCGGCATAGTGCGCCTTGAAGACCTCGGGCACGTAGTCGAACATGAACCGCTTGCCCTCGGAGTTACGCAGCACTCCCCCGTCACCGCGGACCGACTCGGTGACCAGGATGCCCTTCACGCTGATCGGCCAGACCATCCCGGTGGGGTGAAACTGCACGAACTCCATGTTGATCAGTGATGCGCCCGCGCGCAGCGCCAGCGCGTGCCCGTCACCGGTGTACTCCCAGGAGTTGCTGGTGACCTTGAACGACTTGCCGATGCCGCCGGTGGCGAGCACGACGGTGGGCGCCTCGAACAGCACGAACCGCCCGGTCTCGCGCCAGTAGCCGAACGCGCCCGCGACCCTGTCCCCGTCCTCGAGGATCTCGGTGACGGTGCATTCGGCGAACACCTTCAGGTTCGCCTCGTAGTCGCCGTGCTGGGCGAAGTCCTCCTGCTGCAGTGACACGATCTTCTGCTGCAGGGTGCGGATCAGTTCCAGGCCGGTGCGGTCTCCGACGTGCGCCAGCCGCGGGTACTCGTGACCGCCGAAATTGCGCTGGCTGATCTTGCCTTCCTCGGTGCGATCGAACAGTGCACCGTAGGTCTCGAGCTCCCAGACCCGCTGCGGTGCCTCCTCGGCGTGCAGTTCGGCCATCCGCCAGTTGTTGAGGAACTTGCCCCCGCGCATCGTGTCGCGGAAGTGGACCTGCCAGTTGTCCCGGGAGTTGACGTTGCCCATCGAGGCCGCGATCCCGCCTTCGGCCATCACCGTGTGCGCCTTGCCGAACAGCGACTTGCTGATGATCGCGGTGCGCTTGCCCAGCTCGCGGGCCTCGATCGCCGCGCGCAGGCCGGCACCCCCTGCGCCGATCACCACGACGTCGTATGAGTGTCGCTCGATCTCGGTCATCGGTAACCGGTCCCTGTCGGTTGAGGATGCGCAGTCAGTCGAAGATGCGCCGTCAGTTGAAGATGCGCGTGTCGGAGATCACGCCCGCGGACAGCAGCGCGATGTAGGCGTCGGTCAGCACCAGGGTGCCGAGTGTGACCCAGGCGAACTCCATGTGGCGGGTGTTCATCTTCGTCACCCAGGTCCACAGCCGGTAGCGCACCGGGTGCTTCGAGAAGTGCTTGAGCCGCCCACCGACGGCATGTCTGCAGGAGTGACACGACAACGTGTAGGCCCACAGCAGGATCACGTTGATGACCAGGATCAGGTTGCCCAGCCCGATGCCGAAGCCGTCCTCGCCGCCGAAAGCCAGGATCGCGTCCCAGGTGTTGATCGCCGTGATGATCACAGCCACGTAGAAGAAGTACCGGTGTACATTCTGCGTGACCAGCGGGAACCGGGTCTCCCCGCTGTAGGTGCGGTGCGGTTCAGTGACCGCGCACGCGGGCGGCGACAGCCAGAATGACCGGTAGTAGGCCTTGCGGTAGTAGTAGCAGGTCAGCCGGAACAGCAGCAGGAACGGCAGGCCGATGATCGCGTAGGGAATGAGCGGCGGGAACTCCGGGAACGGGCGCCCGAAGTGCGCCGACTCCGGAATGCACGACATGGTCATGCACGGCGAGTAGAACGGCGTCAGGTAATGGTACTCGGCTACCCAGTAGTGCTGCTGCATCGCCGTGCGCACGAGCCCGTAGATCACGAACGCGCTCAGCCCGAGAAAGGTCAGCAGCGGTGACAGCCACCACCGGTCGGTGCGCAGCGTGCGAGGCCCGATGGCGACTCGTCCTCGGCCGTCGACCCCGGTACGCGGGGCAGGTGATGTCGTCGTCATGAGGTCGATTCGGGTCGGTGGCGTGGGCCACGGCGGGTGGGTTGGAGTCTGTCAGTGCTGGTGCACCGACAAGGTAAACCCCGAGAGCCGCATCGTGGAGTGACGGGGATGTCTCGATGATCTCATCGAGACGCGTGTCACACCTCATTCACCCTGGTCGGGCCACTCCCCGCCCGCGGCGCCGAGCTCCTCGCGGACCACTCGCAGCGCCATGCCCTCCGAGTAGCCCTTGCGGGCCAGCATCCCCGCCAGCCGGCGGACCAGCGCGACGTCGTCGCGCGCGGTGGCGGTGCGCAGTTTGCGCCGGACGAGCTCACGGGCCCGCTGTTCCTCGTTCTCGGGGCCGATCGCCGCGACCGCCTGCTGCGCCACGTCGTCGGCCACGCCCTTCCGACGTAGCTCTGCCCGCAGCGCCCGCTGTCCCAGCCCGCGGTGCGCGTGCCCGGAGCGGACCGCGGCGGCGGCGAACGCGTCATCGTCGACCAGGCCTACGTCGACGTACCGGTCGAGCACCGCTGCGGCTGTCTCGTCCAGGATGCCCTTCCGTCGCATCGCGTCGGCGAGCTCGGCGCGGCTGCGCGACCTGGCGGACAGCAGCCGCAGGCACAGGTCTTGGGCTGCCGCCACAGGGTCGCCGCGACCGGCCATCAGAAGTCGACCGGCGCCGGGACGGTCCCGTCATCGTCGAGCTTGGCACCGATGCCGAGCTTGTCCTTGATCCGCTTCTCGATCTCCGCGGCGATGTCGGGATTGTCACCCAAGAACTTCCGTGCGTTCTCCTTGCCCTGACCGAGCTGGTCGCCCTCGTAGGTGTACCAGGCTCCGGACTTGCGCACGATGCCCTGCTCGACACCCAGGTCGATCAACGAACCCTCGGCACTGATTCCCTTGCTGTACAGAATATCGAACTCTGCTTGCTTGAACGGCGGTGCGCACTTGTTCTTCACCACCTTGACGCGCGTGCGGTTCCCGACGGCATCCGAACCGTCCTTGAGCGTTTCGATGCGGCGGATATCCAGGCGAACCGAGGCGTAGAACTTCAATGCCTTGCCGCCAGTAGTGGTCTCCGGGCTTCCGAAGAACACCCCCACCTTCTCGCGGAGCTGGTTGATGAAGATCGCTGTGGTGCCCGAGTTGCTCAGCGCACCGCCGATCTTCCGGAGCGCCTGGCTCATCAACCGAGCCTGCAACCCGACGTGGGCGTCACCCATCTCACCTTCGATCTCGGCACGGGGTACCAGCGCGGCAACGGAATCGATCACGACCGCGTCCAGCGCACCGGAGCGGATCAGCATGTCCGCGATCTCCAACGCCTGCTCACCGGTATCCGGCTGCGAGACCAGCAGGGCGTCGGTGTCAACGCCGATCGACTTCGCGTAGTCCGGGTCCAGGGCGTGCTCGGCGTCGATGAATGCCACGATCCCGCCGGCACGTTGCGCATTGGCCACCGCATGCAGCGCCAGACTGGTCTTTCCGGACGACTCCGGTCCGTATATCTCCACGACCCTGCCGCGGGGAAGGCCACCTATGCCCAGCGCCACATCCAGCGCGATGGAGCCCGTGGGGATGACCTCGATCGGCGCCCGGCCTTCCTCGCCAAGACGCATCACCGAGCCCTTGCCGTACTGCTTGTCGATCTGGGCCAAGGCGAGCTCGAGCGCCTTCTCCCGGTCCGGTGCTGGTGTCATCTGACGGTCCACCCTCGCTGGTCTGGGTCCTTGCTCTCTGCGGTCGGTACCGACGCTAGGCGCTGGGTCCGACAGTTCGCGGCCGCACGCGCCGCAGGCTGTGGATACCGACCCTGTTGTGGAGAACACCCTAGGCGAACGTCTGTTCGAGCGCACGAGTGACACGCCGGCCGAGTACGATGATCGCTCGCCGCGCCCGATCGCGTCCCCGACCCCTGCGGGCGAATCGCGTCAGCGCCGTTCGGGCGGGACGTCGAAGACGCCGCAGACGACCGACCACACGCGCTTGGCGTCCCATCCCGCCTCCAGCGCGTCGTCCACCGTGTGCCCGCTCAGTTCGGAGAACACGTGGTCCTTGGCGAGCGCGGCGGCGCGGATCGGGCCGAACTCCTCGTCCATCCGCTGCCTGAAGTGGGTCAACCGCACATCTCCAGGCTAGGCGACGATCCCGCACCGCGACGTCCATGCACCGCGACGTCCATGCACCGCGACGTCCATGCACCGCGACGTCCATGCACCGCG
>WHSY01000023.1:0-6766 GCA_009379815.1 Pseudonocardiaceae bacterium | reverse complement strand
CGACGTCCATGAACTCGACACGGTGGGGCTTCACGAGCCCGGCAACCCCCATCGTGTCGAGTTCATGGACATCGTCGGGCGTGGCCGTTTCACGGACATCGTCGGGCGCGGCTGGCCGTCATGGACATCGTCGGGCGCGGCCGGCGAGCTACGGTGGTCGGATGGTGGCGCTGCTGGCTCAGGGTGATCCCACGGGCCTGTCCTCCACGGCGGGTCAGCTCGTCTTCCTGTTCGGGCTGCTCGCAGCGCTCGTGGTGCTCATCCGCTGGTGGTGGCACCGGCGCTGAGGTCATGCCGGGCGGGCGCGCAGCGACGTCGAGACAGCCACGGCGAGGAACGGCAGCACCAACAGCCCGGCGATCAGCGCCAGCGCCTCGTACGACGCCACTGCTACGGCCGTGCCCGCGAGCACTCCGCCCAGCGCCCCGCCGCTGTTCATCGCCAGATCGCTGATGCCCTGCACGCCGGGCCGGACCGCTACCGGCACCGACTCGGTGACCAGCGCCGAGCCCGCCACCAAGCCGCACGACCAGCCCAGGCCGAGCAGCACCAAGCCGATGGACAGCTGTGTCGCGCCCGTCGACGGCGCCGAGCCGGCCACACCCGCAGCGGCAGCCAGCAGCAGCGCACCGGTGGCGAGCACCGGCACCCGGCCGATCCGGTCGGCCAGCCAGCCGATCACGGGGCTCAATGCGTACATGCCCGCGATGTGCAGGCTGATGACGATGCCGACCACGCGCAGCGTGGCACCGCCGTGGTCCAAGTGAACCGGGGTCATCGACATCAGACCCACCATGACGAGGTGGCTGAGCACGATGCCGGTCAACGCCAGCTGCGCGGTCGGTGAGGCGCGCAGCGCCCGCCACCCCGCCCCGCGGTCGCTCGCGGCCTGCGCACCGTCCGCGGCGGAGCTCCGGACGACCACCAGCGGATCGGGCCGCAGACCGGCCGCCACCAGCAGCGCCGCAAGACCGAACGCGACGGCGGCGAGCAGGAAGGGACCGGTGGCACCGTCGAGTCCGGAAATGGTGGCGAGCCGTTGCGCGGGCCCGGCCAGGTTCGGCCCCAGGACGGAACCGACAGTGGTGGCCCAGACGACGACCGAGAGATCGCGGGCACGGCGGTCCGGGCGCGCTAGATCGGTCGCCGCATAGCGGGCCGCCAGGCCTGCGGCGGTGCCGCCGCCGAAAGCCAGCAGGCCGACGAGCAGTACCGTCGTACTGCCCAGCGCTGCGCCCAGGGCCGCGAGCCCGGCGCCCGCGGCGGCCACACAGTAGGCGGCCAGCAGGGCCGGTCGACGCCCTGCCCGCGCCGCCAGTCGCGCGATGGGCAGCGAGCACACCGCAGCACCCACCACCACGGCCGTCAGCGCCAACCCACCGACGGTCTCCGATCCCGAGATCGAGGCTGCGATGAGCGTGGCGAAGGCAACACCGGTGGCAACCCCGATACCGCCGAGCACCTGGGTCGCCGAGAGCACCCGCACGGCACGCCGTTGCACGGCCCCGCCCGGCGCCACCAGGTCACCGACAGGCTCGTTGCGCACGGCACCGATAGTTGCACGCCGCACCCAGGAGCGGTACCGACCCGTCAGCCCACGGCGGGCTGTGGTCGGCCTGCGGCGTGCAGGTGGCGCAGCGTCTGGGCGTATGAGGTCAACAGGCCGGTCTCGGTGTAGGCGATCCCGCGCGCTCGGCAGAACTCCCGCACCATGGGCGCCACCCGTCGAAGGTTCGGCCGGGGCATCCGGGGGAACAGATGGTGCTCGATCTGGTAGTTCAGACCGCCGAGCATCCAGTCGGTGACGACTCCACCTCGCACATTTCGCGACGTCAGCACCTGGCGTCGAAGGTGACCCCACTTCTCGCCGGGCCTAAGCATCGGCATGCCCTTGTGGTTGGGCGCGAAGGAGCATCCGAGGTAGAGGCCGAACAGGCCCTGGTGAACCGCGATGAACACCACCGCCTTGAGCGGTGGGAGCACGGCGAACACGGCGCCGAGGTACCAGGCGGCGTGCAGCACCAGCAGCCCGCCCTCGGTCACCGGTTTGCTCACCTCACCGCGGCCGATGGCCCTGACGCTGGCGACGTGCAGGTTCAGTGCCTCGAGCAGCAGCATCGGGAAGAACAGGAAGGCCTGGTAGCGGGCCAGCACGCGGAACAGACCACGCCGGGGCCGGGCCTGCTCCGGGGTGAATGCCAGGGCACCGACCTGGACATCGGGGTCACGCTCGGTGTTGTTGGGGTTGGCGTGGTGGGCGTTGTGTTTGCCCATCCACCAGCCGAAGCTGAGCCCGATCAGCAGGTTGGCCTTCAGGTAACCGACCACGTCGTTGCCGCGGCGGGTGCGCAGGATCTGTCGGTGCCCGGCGTCGTGCCCGAAGAACCCGATCTGGGTGAACACCACGGCGAACAGGGCCGCGGTGCCCAGCTGCCACCACGAGTCACCGAGCAGGACGAACGTCGCCGCACCGGCGGCGAACAGCGCCCCGAGCAGGGCGGCCATCAGGATGTAGTAGCCGCGGCGCCGGTCCAGCAGCCCCGCCTGCCGGATCGAGGCGAACAGCTCGGCGAAGTCGGAGCGCGGCGAGCCGGCGGCGGACGGGTGCAAGTCAGTGGTGGTCATCGAATCCTTCTGCGGCTGCGGCACCGGTCTGTACGGTGCCGAGGCGACCGTGGTCGCCAGTCGGTGAGTAGACGAAAGTGGCCCCGCCTCCAGGCGATCCGCATACCGAGCGAGCGGCGTCGCCGAGGTCCGGGGCGACCACAAACGCACATCGTGATGAACGGCTTGTGCCGATGCCGACGCTAGATCCGCTGCGGGTGGGCGTCAAACCGGCTACAAGACCGCCCGTCCGGACCGGGTGGGAAGCGAATCCGACGTCGAGCGTACGGGCCGGCTGCCGAGCCCCCGGCCCGTGTCGGGACCGGGGGGCTCGGGTCTCCCGTCGTCTCCGCCAGCGTGGCTGGTAAGAGCGACCGCCAGCAGGCCCGGCTCAGACCGAGCGCACACCACTGGCCTGCAAGCCCTTCTCGCCCTGGCTGACGTCGAACTCCACGTGCTGTCCCTCCTCGAGGCTGCGGAAGCCCGAAGCGTCGATTCCCGAGTAGTGCACGAAGACGTCCGCGCTGCCGTCGTCGGGCGAGATGAAGCCGTAGCCCTTCTCCGAGTTGAACCACTTCACGGTCCCCTGCGTCATGGACGTCTCCTTCCGGGAGCCGGGTACGGGCGCCGCACTCTGCGGTGCCTGGCCGTCATCCTTACAGACGGCAACTCCTCCAGCTTCCTGAAGCCCAGCCACGCGCCCGCTACCATCAATTCCGCGAGCGTTGAACACGAACTCAGAACCATGACGGCCCACCACGGCAACGACGAGGCGAACGCGCCTGTTCCCGAGTCAGTGATCCAGTTCGGTCGCCCGGATCTCGTGACCGGCCGACGTCAGGCAGCGGCCGGTGCCCAGCTCGAATCTCCAACCGTGTAGCGCACAGGTCAGCACGCCGTTCTCGACGCTGCCGAACTTGGCCAGGTCGGCCCGCAGGTGCGGGCAGCGGCGCTGCACCCGCCAGCCGTCGAGCTCGATGTCCTGCCCGTCGTCGTTGAGCTCGTCGTACCAGTTCTCGACGTAGTCGATGCGCTCCTCGGACAGGCACTTGAAGAAGATGTAGACGAACTCGTTGTACTGCCCCACCCGGCTGGCGGAGAACCGCAGCGACAGGAACAGGCTGTTCGACCAGTCCACCTCGCGGCGCGCGAGGCAGGTCGCCACCAGCTCGGCCGAGGTGGACAACCGATAGCGGCACTGCTCGCCGTCGAAGTCCCGCACCTCGCGGGCCGGGAAGTCGATGACGATCGCTCGGTCCCCGGCATCGAGGCGCACCGGGCCGCCGACCCCGGCGCAGATGTTGTCGGCCCGCTTGAGCAGCGGCTCCCACCAGGCCTTGAGCTGGTCGAGCAGGTCCGGCGGCACGGGCGAACGACTCGCCCGCTCGCGGGCCAGCGCTGGCTGGGCCCTGTGCTGGTAGCCACGCAGGTACCGGGTCTTGTCGCCGAAGATCTCCGCGATCTGCTGCTCGGAGTGCCGGTGGGTCAGCTCGCAGTGGGGCCCATCGAACTCGGCGACCGCGCCGGGCAGCAGCAGGTGGCCCGCGACGTGGGGCCGGGCCTCGCGCAGCTCGTCGAGGAACTCGGCCTGGTCGGTGAAGATGCTCTCCCCGGCGGCGCCGGTGCCGTTGAGCTCGAACAGATCCTCATCGAGGAAGCACGGCGGCCCCGCGGTGGGGAACACGTGCGCGGCGCCGACCGCGTCGATGTAGCGCAACGCCCGGTCGGTCTGCCCGGCCCGCTTGCGGCGCGCGAACTCCCGCTTCGCGGCTGCCGGCAGGTCGTAGACCATCGGCCACCAGATCGCGCCCGAGAACTGGGTGAAGTAGGCGTGCACCTCGCCGAACTCGCGCAGCGCCTCGATGTCCAGCGGGTGCGCGTCGTTCTGGTTGAGCAGCACGGTGCGCCCGTCGTCGAGCGACAGCGCCGAGTCCCCGATCGGCCCGTCCGACGGCCCCGTCAGCGACGTGATCATGAGGCGCAGCCCGTCACGCTCGGTCGACACGCCGCTCTCGGTGCGCAGGAAGTCCGTGAATCCCAGGGCCGCGAGCTCGCGCTCCAGCTCGTCGGTCGGGTAGTCGGGCAGCAGCACGGTTGCGTCCTTGCGGACGTGCCGCGACAGCAGCTGGGCGTCGAAGTGGTCCCGGTGCAGGTGGGAGACGTAGAGGTAGTCCGCCTGCCCGAAGGCGTCCCAGTCCAGGTCGCCGTTGTCGGGGAACGGGAACCAGGACCCGAAAAAGGCCGGGTTGACCCACGGATCGCACAGCACGCTGCCGACCTGCGTCTCGATGAACAGGCCGGCGTGCCCGACTCCGGTGACGCGCATGCTTCCCCTCCCCGGTCTCGGTGGACAGCCGGATCTGATGGTGCCATCCGGCCCCGGTGCGGGCTCACCCACCGGGCCGTCGGCGGCATACGCTCACAGGTGGACCCGCACCACCCTGTGTGGGTCAGCCAAGGGCGGATCGGACAAGGAGTCACCACCGTGACGAACGTCTTCGGGATGCACCCGCCGCAGCAGGTCGGGGACGGCAGGCCCACCGGTCATGAGCAGGTCGTGTTCTGCCGCGACGAGCCCTCGGGGCTGCGCACGATCATCGCGATCCACTCGACGGCGCTGGGCCCGGCACTCGGCGGAACCCGCTTCCACCCCTACGACAGCGAGGACGACGCGCTGGCCGACGTGCTCAACCTGTCACGGGCGATGTCGTACAAGAACGCGCTCGCGGGCCTGGACCACGGCGGCGGCAAGGCTGTCATCCTCGGCGATCCGGGTCGGGACAAGACCGAGGCGCTGCTGCGCGCCTACGGGCGGTTCGTGCAGTCGCTGGGCGGCCGCTACGTCACCGCCTGCGATGTCGGCACCTACGTCGACGACATGGACGTCGTCGCCCGGGAATGCGAGTTCGTGACCGGCCGCTCCTCGACCCACGGCGGGGCGGGCGACTCATCCGTGCTGACCGCCTACGGCGTGTTCCAGGGAATGCGGGCCGCCGCCGCACACCTCTGGGGCGCGGCCACACTGGCGGGCCGCCGGGTCGGCATCGCGGGGGTCGGCAAGGTCGGACGTCACCTGGTGGAGCACCTGCGGGGCGACGGCGCCGACGTCGTCGTGGCCGACGTCAGCGAGCCTGCGATCGAGCGGATCCGGGCCGCGCACCCCGAGATAGACGTGGTGGCAGGCGCCGACGCGCTGATCCGGGAGCCGATCGACATCTATGCACCGTGCGCGCTCGGTGGCGCGCTCGACGACGCCACCGTGGCAGCGCTGCGGGCCACGGTCGTATGCGGCGGCGCCAACAACCAGCTCGATCACCCCGGCGTGGAGAAGCTGCTCGACGAGCGGGGCGTCCTCTACGCGCCGGACTACGTGGTGAACTCCGGCGGTGTCGTGCAGGTGGCCGACGAGCTCGGCGGCTTCGACTTCGACCGGGCAAAGGCGAAGGCGGCCGCGATCTTCGACACCACCATGGAGATCTTCGCGCTGGCCGAGCACGACGGCGTGCCACCCGCGGTGGCCGCCGACCGGCTGGCCGAGCGGCGGATGGCCGAGGTGGGTCGGCTGCGCAACATCCTCATTGACGGGCGCGGCGCGCTGCGCCACGCCGATCGGTGACAGCTGCGACCCGTCGTCGCTAGCGTCGGGTCGTGAATCAGCCACGCTATCGCCAGTACCTGCGCTCCTCGGTCGCGGCGAGCGCTGCACCACACGGCTACACGCTCACATTGTGGACGTGCGGCGCGGTGACCATCCACGCCGAGGGCGCCTTCCCCTCCACCCTCGACGCCCTGCTGCTGCTGGCCGTGCCGCCGCGGGTTTCGGAATGGTGGGGATGATCGCGTTCGGCGGCCTGCGCGCCGCCCTCGTCCCGGCGGCCACCGGCGGGGTCGCGGTCTGGGGTGCCCTGCACCTGCCCTCGGTAGGCGCCAGCATTCTGCTCTGTTCGGCGTTCACGCAGATCGTGGGCGGTCACGCCATCTGGCCGCTCGTCGGGTTCGCAGCGACCGGCGCTTACCTGCTGGTTCTGGGCGTGCAGTGCTGGCTGGCCGCGCGTCGCGGCCCGCCCGGCGAGGCGGCGGCTACCACGCCGTCGGGTAGCGGTTGCGGCTAGTACTACAGGGCTAGATCATCAGCGTCTGGAGCTGGAGGTGGCGTCGGACG
>WHSY01000239.1 GCA_009379815.1 Pseudonocardiaceae bacterium | reverse complement strand
TTTCTCAGCAAGATCGGGATCGGTGGTACCGGCGCGTGTGTGGTGAGGTTGCGGCTGCGCGACACGCCGATGGGTGCGCACGTCCCTGACCAGGCGTGGAGCCCCCGTTAGAAGAGGTCTTTCCACAGATCACCTTCAACGGAGGCTCCACGTGGTCGCCTATCCTGCCATGCTCGACGTGCCGCGCGAGCTGGTCGTGTTCCTGGCCCGGCTGCTCGCCGACGAACGGGCGGCTCGCGGGACGCGCAGCGACACCCGGGCGTTGAGTTGCGGCAAGCAGGCACTGTTCGCGCTGGTGTGGTTTCGGGAGCGCCGCGACGTCGCGCTGATCGGGCGCGGGATGGGCATCTCGCAGGCCACCGCGTATCGCTACTTGCACGAGGCCATCGACGTGCTCGCCGCCTGTGCCCCGGACCTGCACCAGACGCTACGACGTGGCCGCGATCAGGGCTGGTCGCACGTGGTGCTCGACGGCAAGGTCGTCGACACCGACCGGCTGGGGATCAAAACCACCAGCCGCAAAGGCGCCACGATCGACGCCTGGTACTCCGGCAAGACCCGCGACTTCGGCGGCAACATCCAAGCGCTGACCCGCCCCGACGGGCTGCCGGTCTGGATCTCCGAGGTCGAGCCTGGCTCGACCCACGACCTGACCGCCGCCCGGACCCATGTGCTCGGCGCCCTCTACGCCGCTGCGGCCCAGGGGCTACCCACTCTCGCCGACCCCGGCTACGACGGGGCCGGGATCGGCGTGCACACCCCGGCTCGTCTCCCCACCGACGGACGCGACCTCGACATCGACACTCGCACCCGCAACCGACTGCTGCGGTCGCTACGCAGCCTCGGCGAGCGCGGCTTCGCGCTGCTGGTCGGGCGTCGGCGCACCCTGCAACACATCACCCTGAGCCCCACCAAGATCGGAAAGATCGCCCGCGCCGCGCTCGTGCTCACCCACTTCGAACACGGCTACACCACTCGTTGAGAAAACCTCA
>WHSY01000238.1:549-995 GCA_009379815.1 Pseudonocardiaceae bacterium | reverse complement strand
GTTGAGCCGTTGTGCCCGGTTGGCTGCGACCCTTCCACCGTCGGCGCGGGCCATGACCTGCAGGTTGTCCCGCACACTCAGGCTGGGGAAGACGCTCCTGCCCTGTGGAATGAGCACGATGCCGGATTTGGCTCGCTGGTACGTGCTGAGTCGGCGGATCGATTGGCCATCGAGGAGCACGTCACCGGCGTGTGCGGGCAGCATGCCCGCGATGGTGCTTAGTGTGGTCGTCTTTCCCGCACCGTTGGAGCCGAGCAGCGCGACGATCGCTCCCGGCGGGACTTTCAGCGATACGTCCCGCAGCACTTCGATCCGGCCGTATCCGGACCGCACATCGACGAGTTCGAGTCGGTCAGGCTCCATTGCCGTCCTCTCCTAGATAGGCCTTGCGGACCGCTTCGCTCTGGCTGATCTGTGCCGGGGTGCCGGAATCGATGAGCTGGCCG
>WHSY01000238.1:0-539 GCA_009379815.1 Pseudonocardiaceae bacterium | reverse complement strand
CGTAGATGGTTTCGGAAAGCGCCATGACGAACTCGACGTCGTGCTCGACGAGGAGGATCCCGATACCGGAAGCAGCGATGTCGAGCAGGGTGGTCCGCAGGGCCTGCGTCTCCGTGCTGTCCAGACCACTGCCGGGCTCGTCGAGCAGCAGCAGGCGGGGTTGGGTGCACAGTGCGCGGCCGAGCTCGGCGAGGCGTAGCGTACCGGTGGACAGATCACCTGCTGTTGAGTGCCGGATGTGGTCGAGGCCGATTCGATCTATTACCTCGCCAACAACCTCCTGCGGATGCCGGAGGTCGCCGTTTCGCCGACGCCACCACCGCCCGATCTGGGTTCGCCGGTGGGATTCCGCTGCCACTAGGAGGTTGTTCTCCAGCGTCATCCCGGTGAACACCTCGAGGCGCTGGAAGGTGCGACCGATACCGAGGCGCGCACGACGATGCATCGGCAGGCGGCTGATGTCGCGGCCGTCGAACAGGATGGCGCCCGCGGAGGGTTCGAGAACGCCGCTGAGACAGTTGAAGAAGGTCGTCTTCCCA
>WHSY01000237.1 GCA_009379815.1 Pseudonocardiaceae bacterium | reverse complement strand
CACGGCCAAGGATGGGCACCTACTTCATCGAACGGCTGGGCGATGCCGACACGTTCGCGATCATGGCGTTCCTGTTGCTGAGCGGGACCCTGGTGGTGCTCGCCAACCTGGTCGCCGACCTGCTCTACGCCGTGCTCGACCCGAGGATCCGCTATGAGTGAGGCCGGCTTCCGCACCGACCCCCGGCTGCCCGGGCCGCCGGACCAACCGGCCGCCGCCCTGGACGCCGAGGCGATCACCACCAAGGAGCGCAGCCAGCTGGAGATGGTGCTGCGGCGGTTCCTGCGGCACCGGCTGGCCGTCGGCGGTCTGGTGGTGCTGCTGCTGGTGATCGGGTTCGCGTTCATCGGCCCGCTGCTGTGGCAGTATGACCACACCATCCACCGGGAGATCCCGAGCAGCGTGGCGCCGAACCTGGACCATCCACTCGGCACCACCACCGCCGGGCACGACATGATGGGCCTGGTGATGCGCGGCACCCAGCAGTCGCTGAAGGTGGGCGCGACAGTCGGACTGATGACCGCCGTGCTGGCCGGCCTGTGGGGCGCGGTGGCCGGGCTGCTGCGGGGCTGGGTCGACGGCCTGATGATGCGGTTGGTCGACGTGATCCTGGTGGTCCCGCTGTTTGTGCTGGTGTCCGCGGTGGCCGGCAACGTGCGCGGTGGCACCACCTGGTTCGCGGTCGCCCTGATCCTCGGCTTCTTCATCTGGCCGATCTACTCCCGGGTGGTGCGGGGGGTGGTGCTCTCGCTGCGGGAGCAGGAGTTCATCGAGGCCGCCCGGGCGATGGGCGCCTCGAACACCCGGATCGTGCTGCGGCACCTGCTGCCGAACGTGACCGGCCCGATCATCGTCGCGGTCACGATCGTGGTCGCGGTCGCGATCCTGGTCGAGGCGGCGCTGTCGTTCGTCGGCCTGGGGATCCAGTCCCCGGACACCTCGCTCGGGCTGCAGGTGAACCAGGCGCTGACCGCGATCTCCACCCGACCCTGGCTGTTCTA
>WHSY01000236.1:576-1005 GCA_009379815.1 Pseudonocardiaceae bacterium | reverse complement strand
CCATCGCCATCCACGACGACCGGTGGCTGACCTACCCGTGGGGCGTCAACGGCGGCAAACCCGGCGCACGCGGACGCAAGTGGCTCGAACGCGCCGACGGCACCCGAGAGGTACTGCCCAGCAAATGCCACGACATTCCCGTCGCACCAGGCGACGTGCTGCACTTCGTCACCTGGGGCGGAGGAGGCTGGGGCGATCCGCTGGCCAGGGACCCCGAGCTCGTCGCACTCGAGGTGAAACGGGGGCTGGTCACCGTGGATGGCGCTCGGGACGGCTACGGCGTGATCTGCGACGAATCCGGCGCGCTGGACAGCGCCGCCACGGACGCGTCACGCGAGCAGAAGCGTACCGAACGAGCTGAATTGGCGGTGTTCGACATGGGCCCCCCGATGTCCGAGATCCTGCGCACCTGCGAAGCCGAGACCGGCC
>WHSY01000236.1:0-566 GCA_009379815.1 Pseudonocardiaceae bacterium | reverse complement strand
CTTCCCGCCCCGAACCCACCGCAAGCGGTGCGAACGTGAGCAGCCTCGACGAAGACTACGCGGCACACGGCTTCTCCGGTGAGCTCGGGTGTGGACACGCACCCGCCCTGCTCGTGGTCGACGTATGCCGAGCCTACCTGGACGACGCCTCGCCGCTGCGCGCGCCGGTCGAGGACGCCGTCGCTGCCTGCGCGCGACTCGTAGTCACCGCGCGGGCCGCGTCCGTTCCGGTGCTATTCACCCGGGTGCGATTCCAGCCAGGCGGGGTCGACAGTGGGCTTTTCCGGCGCAAGATCCCCGCACTCCAAGTGTTCGAGGACGGTAACCCACTCGGCGAGTTCCCTACCGACCCCGCGCCCCGCGACGGCGACGTCATCGTCGTCAAACAGTACGCCAGTGCCTTCTTCGGCACCTCACTGGCCGCCACGCTGTACTCCACCGGCATCGACACCCTGATCATCTGCGGGCTCACCACCAGTGGCTGTATCCGGGCCACCGCCGTCGACGCTCTGCAACACGGCTTCCGCCCGCTTGTAGTGGGTGAAGCGTGCGGAGACCGCGACCCC
>WHSY01000235.1 GCA_009379815.1 Pseudonocardiaceae bacterium | reverse complement strand
ATCAGTGCTCCGGCTCCTCGATGATCGCGTGGTCGAACAGGACGACGTTGCCGGTCCACCGGCACTCCGCACACCAGGTCAGGAAGACCCGCTCCGCGCCGCTCCACCACTCCGAGAGCAGGCCACGGTCCAGCGACGCGGCACACCGCGGGCAGAACTTGGGCTTGTCCAACAGGTGGTGGGCGGCATCGGAGGCGAACCAGTCACCCGGCGGCGGCAGCCGGTGCGGATCGGGCGGCAGGTCCGGCCACGGCCCGTGATGGGCCGCACGGAGGGCTTCCTGGCCGAGGTCAGGCACCGGATCCGGCCTTCTCGCGCGCTGCGGCCGCGTCACGGTGCAACGCGATCAGTTCTTCTCTGATCGGGCTGTATCGCATCGAGCCGCCGTTGATCCACTGGTCGGTGAACGCGGTGCCGGCGCCGAACTTGTCCTTCTCACAGGGCAGTTCGATGATCTCGTGCCGCTCGCGCACGACGCCCGGCGGATCCTCCCCGTCCTCGACCGCGGCCATCGCCTCCTTGAACATCTTGCGCAGCATCGCCACACCCTGGTCGGAGCGGCCGAGGTGCTCCTGCGAGCGATCGGTGATCGCGCCCTGGGAAACCCAGGCCATCACGTCCTGACCCTCGACGTAGTCGGTGATGAACTCGCCGTTCTCGTCCTGCCAGTCGAAGTCGTAGACGACCGGGCGATCCTGCTTCTCCCAGGTGCCGCCCTCGGGGTGGTGCAGCGAGTAGAACAGCTTCCAGGTCGTGGTGTCGTCGATCGGCACCCGGATCTGCATCTGGTCGATCCACATACCACCGACACGCATGCCGTACGGAAACATCAGTGGATGGCCGATGGCCCAGTCGTCGTTCTCCTCACCGTGCCCCTCGAGCACGCGGCGCTTGATGATGCCGTACTCGAACTCGTCGAACGCGACCTTCATGTGCTTCTTCTGGAACGACTTCGGCGCCTCGAAACCCTGCGTCTGGCCGAGGAACTCGAAGTAGACTCCGTGCAGCCACTC
>WHSY01000234.1:359-1017 GCA_009379815.1 Pseudonocardiaceae bacterium | reverse complement strand
CTCGAAGAAGGACTGGTGGGCGATCTCGCGCGACCTCCGTCCGGTCTACACCGCCGCCTCCGAGTCCGACGCGTTGGACCGCTTCGCCGAGTTCAGCGACAAGTGGGAGAAGCGCTACCCGGCCATCGTGCGGCTGTGGGAGAAGGCCTGGGCCGAGTTCGTGCCGTTTCTGCAGTTCGACAAGGAAATCAGAAGCGTGATCTGCACAACCAATGCGATCGAAAGCATCAACGCACGGATCCGCAGAGCCGTGAACGCCCGCGGCCACTTCCCGACCGAGGCCGCCGCCCTGAAGTGCGTCTACCTGGCACTGATGAGCCTCGACCCCACCGGCAAGGGCCGGAAACGCTGGATGAACCGTTGGAAGCCCGCATTGAACGCCTTCGAGATCACCTTCGAAGGACGCCTCAGCGCAGGCAGGAAGTAGAACCGACATCAACCGTTACACCGAAAAATTGACAGACCCACTCGGCTCGACTGACCGGTGGCCGGGTGTCGACGATCACGTAATTCCCCAGGGGTCGTGATCAGGTAATTCCCCAGGGCGTGGCCCTTAGGGTATGTCTACTCCGAAGAGTCGGCGGGTGTCGAGGCCTTGGTCCGGGGTCGTTTGCGTGGCCGGTAGCTGGGGCCGTCCATGAGCAGCTGGTGGCTGCTG
>WHSY01000234.1:0-349 GCA_009379815.1 Pseudonocardiaceae bacterium | reverse complement strand
TGCTGTTGAGGAGTCGGTCGAGCAGGGACTCGCCGACGACGGGGTTGGGGAACAGCGGGTACCAGTCGGCGGGTGCCCGGTTGGAGGTCAAGATCATCGGCCGACCGGCTGTGGCGCGTTCGGAGACGATCTCGTAGAGGTCGTCGGCTGCGGTGATGCTGAGTTCGCGCATCGCGAAGTCGTCGCAGATCAACACCGCCGTTCGGGTGTACTCGCGGATGCGTTTGTCCCAGGTGCGGTCAGCGTGGCCGCCGGCGAGGTCGGAGAGCATCCTGCTGGTCTTGATGAACCGGACGTCTTTGCCGCGGCGGATGACGCGGTGGCCGAGTCCCTGGGCGATGTGTGTCTT
>WHSY01000233.1:509-1017 GCA_009379815.1 Pseudonocardiaceae bacterium | reverse complement strand
CAGCCGGTCACCAGGCGGCTGCTCACCGCGGCCGCGCGCCTGGCCCACTACCGTTCGTATCGCGACAGCCTTTCCCGAGACGCAATGCGCGCCATGGGCGTCGACACGACACGCGACCCCGTGTACCCGGATCTCGCCTTCGCGCTACCCACCCCCGCCGGCGAGCGCCGGCCCTCTCGGCACACCGTCGGTGTCGGCGTGATGGCGTACCACGGCACCTCCCTGGATCGCAGGCATGCCGCGAGCATCTACAGGTCGTACTGCATGGCGATGACGCAGTTCGTGGGGTGGCTGGCCGACAATGGCTACCGGGTGCGGCTGTTCGCCGGCGACACCGTCGACGAAGAGGTCGCCGCAGAGATCCGCGCTCGTGTCGGGAGAAGCCGGGTCGGGATCGGCGACCAGGTCAGTGTCGTGTCCGTCTCCTCGCTCGACGAGCTGATGCGCGAGTTCGCGGGCGTCGACACCGTGGTGGCGTCGCGCTACCACAACGTGCTCAGCGCACTGA
>WHSY01000233.1:0-499 GCA_009379815.1 Pseudonocardiaceae bacterium | reverse complement strand
GATCAGCTACGCCGCGAAGAACGATGTGCTGATGACGGAGATGGGCCTGGGCGCGTTCTGCCAGCCCATCCGCGCGCTCGACGTCACCCGATTGATCGGACAGTTCCATGAGCTCGACGCCCGACGCGAGTCGCTGCGACGGGGAATGGTGGAGCGACGCAGCGCCTTCGAGGCGGCGCTGGAGCGCCAGTTCGCGACGCTGTCGGAGACCCTGTTCGCCGGCCGTGTACCGGCCGGTGTCCCGCGCAACCGGAGCCTCCGGGTAAGGCAGGAGAGTCGATGAACGTCGTCCAGGTACCGCGTATCGCCGGAGCACTGGTGTTCCTGCCGACGCCGCACACCGACGAGCGTGGGTTCTTCTGCCGCACCTTCGACAGTGACGTCGCCCGCTCCGCGGGGCTCGACCCGGCAGGCTTCGTCCAGGACAGCGTCTCCCGCTCGGCCAAGGGAGTCGTGCGGGCGCTCCATCTTCGTTCCGGCGCCGGCGAGGGGAAGCTGG
>WHSY01000232.1:755-1021 GCA_009379815.1 Pseudonocardiaceae bacterium | reverse complement strand
AGCCTCCGCCTCCTCTACGGCTCCGCGCTCGCCCTGACCGCAGCCCTGAAAGCCTGGTCCGACCACACCGGCACACCCCTACCCGAGCTCGTCCACGACGCCCTCGGCTGAACCTCACCCAAAGGGCGTTACGACCCCAGCCGTCACAGTCATCGTGTTGCGACGATCATTGGAATCCGCCTGCTTTGATTTGGCCCCACCCAGGTTGTTGACATCGCTTATGGACCCTGGGTGCGGGGTCAGGTGGTTGCGGTCTCCTTCCGTGC
>WHSY01000232.1:0-745 GCA_009379815.1 Pseudonocardiaceae bacterium | reverse complement strand
AGGCTTTCTCCTCGCGGGCGGTGATGATCTGGAACAGCAGTTCCGCGCCGCGGGGGTCCAAATGGACGTAGCCCAGTTCGTCGAGGCAGAGCAGGTCGAGTCGGGCGTAGCGGCCGACCACGCGGGAGAGCTCTTTGTCGTCGGCGGCTTCGATGAGCTCGTTGACCAGGGCGGCGGTGGTGACGTAGCGGACCCGGCGGCCGTGCTCGGCGGCGGCGGTGCCCAACCCGATGAGCAGGTGGGTCTTGCCGGTGCCGGAGTCGCCGAGCAGCACGACCGGTTCACCGGCGTCGATCCAGGTTCCCCCGGCCAGATGGGCCATGGTGGCCGGGGGCAGCGACGTCAGTGCGTGCAGGTCGAAGTCGGCGAGTCGTTTGACGCGGGGGAATTTCGCCTCTTGGACTCGTCGGGTGCGGCGTCGGGTGTCGCGGTCGTCGCATTCGGCGGTGAGGACCTCGGCGAGAAACGCCTTGTGGGACAGGCGTTGTTTGGCCGATGCCTCGGCCATCGCGCTGGCTTCGGCGCGGATGGTGGGCAGCGCCAGGATCCGGCAGGCGGCGTGGATCGCGGCTTCGGCGGCGGAGTCGGACAGCGCGGTCACCGCGGTGGCGGCGGGTGTGGCGGGGCTCATGCGCTTGCTCCGCTCAGGAGCTGGTCGTAGCCGGCCAGCGAGGGCGTGGGACGGTCGAGGGTGGCGATGTGGTGCGCGGTGTCCGGTAGCGGCACCGGGGCGGGCGCGGTGTCG
>WHSY01000231.1 GCA_009379815.1 Pseudonocardiaceae bacterium | reverse complement strand
GGCTCATACCTCGTCGGCCAGCGTCCATCCCAGGTGCCAGTAGGGCAGCGGGCTGGCTGCGAACCAGAGCAGGAAGCCCGTCGCAAGCCCGAGCCTTGTGTGCCCGGTCAGCGACACGACCGCGACGGCGCCGGTCCAGGCGGCGAACGTCAGGGTGGTGCTGGGCCAGCGGACCGCTTCGTGAGACCGTGCGCGGACCTGGCGCTGGCGCTCGTCCAGCGTGCGGCCGCTGCGGTCGTAGCATCCGCGGATGCCTGCGTTGAGAAGCGAGTGCAACGGCAGCAGGGCCAGCAAGCCAACCCTCCACGCCGCCACGAACCAGGCGGGCCGACCGGCTCCGGTGGACGCCGTGGCCGCCGTGATGCCGCAGAGCGCTGGCTCAGGACATCGCACTTGGAAAGCCAGGGACGCGCCAGATGTACCGGCAGGCCGATGCCTGCCCGTCGCCAACGCTGAGCCCCGAAGGCGAAGCACTCCAGTTGGTCATGAGTGACGACGGTCAGCCGAGGACGCGTGGTCGGAGAAGATCGCCTCGATGGAGACACCGAACACACGCCCCAGTTTGAAGGCGAGTGGCAGGCTCGGGTCGTACTTGCCCTTCTCGATCGAGATGATGGTCTGACGAGACACCCCGAGCAGAACGGCCACGTCGGCCTGTGTCCAGCCGCGCTCGACCCGCAGCTCGCGGAGGCGGTTGTCCAACCTATGACAGCTTGTGGTGCAAGACCACCGCCGCGACGCCCCACGTCGCCATCCCAACCGACCAGTACCACCACGGGGACACGGTCGGGCCCCCCGAGAACGCTTGCACCAACGCGGAGGTCACCACCGTGATCATCGTGACGAAGAACGCCAGCGACGACGAGCGGTACAAGACATCGCGTTCGACGCCGTCTTGCCGCCGGACACTCAGCGGGCCGGCGATGACCATGACGACGGCCGGCGGGATCGCCAGCGCGGCGATGAGCGGACCAAGCCAGCCGGGTGGCGGATCCGACAGGTTGAGCAGCAAGGTGCCGCTT
>WHSY01000230.1:341-1023 GCA_009379815.1 Pseudonocardiaceae bacterium | reverse complement strand
ACGACACCGGCGTCGTCGAAGACGCCCTCACGGTGCGCACCAACCTCGCCGAGACCGCCGACGCCAAGAAAACCCTCGCCCGCGCCTACCAATTGCGGGAGAAGGCCGGCACGCTGCCAACCAAGGACGACGACGACAGCAAGCCGACCACATCGCTGCTGGACGACCTGCTCGCCGTCACCCACGCCGGCGAAGACCGGATCTGGTCCGAGACCCTCCTACAACGCCTCGTCGAACTGCACCCCGACACCTACCAGGGGTGGACCACCACCGAGTTCGGCAACGCCGTCCGCGGCTACGACCTGGCCACCAAACAACTGTGGGGAATCGACGCCGACGGCAACCGCAAGAACCGCTACGGGCTGACCCGCGCCGACATCCTCACCGCCGCCGGACAAAGGACAACCACATCCACATCCACGACAACCCGCTAGAACGATCCGTCGCTAGCGGCCATACCCGCTAGCTCTAGCGACCCCGCTAGCACCCACACCACGCCACTGACCAGGAACAACACCTGTGCAGCGGTGCTAGCCCACTACGCCCGAAAACAAACCACCGAAAGGCACCATCACGATGTCGCACGCCCTGCCCGCTAGCGCCGCCGACACGGCCAACAGCGCAGGCCTCGGCTGGCTGATCCTGCTCGCGGCCGCCGTGTGGTTCCCCCCGAATCGTGGAG
>WHSY01000230.1:0-331 GCA_009379815.1 Pseudonocardiaceae bacterium | reverse complement strand
GGCCTGGGCCTGACGGGTGTTCTCGAACTCGTGTCGTGAGAGAACCTCCCACTCCAACGATGAGAAGAACGCCTCGGCGGCGGCGTTGTCGAAGCACGATCCCACGCGGCCCATGGACTGCCGGATCCCAAGTTGGCGGCATAGCTTCGTGAACGCGTTGGCGGTGTAAGTGCTGCCGCGGTCGGTGTGGAACACGACCCGCTCGGACTCGTCCTCCCGCCAGATCGCAGCCTTCCCGCCACGACTCGTGACGGCCATCTTGATCGCCGCACACGCCAGCTCGGCGTCGGGGTGCACGCCGGTGGCGGCGCCGAGCAGGCGGCGCGAGTAG